>NZ_JANSHP010000064.1:0-58566 GCF_047502605.1 Synechococcus sp. RC10A2 | reverse complement strand
ATCCTCCAGCCCGCCAAGCTGCGCTGTGGCGGGAGTACCCCAGAGGTTCTGATGGCAGCTTTTTCCGACCAGCTCGGAGAGAGCGGAGGGGATCCCTTAGAAGTGGAAAAAGCTGTATTCGTCGACTAGGGAGCTGATGAGGGAGCAAGAGCTACTGGAACGACTGCCCTTGGCGCAGCGTCTGGCGGAGTTGAGGGCCCGCATTCAAGAGATCCCGCTGCACAGGGTGCAGTTGGAGGGATTAAATCTGGCGGGAGCAGAGTCCTGCTGGGCCGCCTATCGGGAGCTGGGGCAAGGCGAGATGCCGCTGCTGTTTTTGCACGGCTTCATGGCCACTCACGCCAATTGGTGGCCGCTGATGCAAGGGTTGGGCGACCGATACCGCTGCATCGCCCTGGATTTGCTGGGGTTTGGTCAGTCCAGCCAACCGGCTCTGCGCTACGACATCGCCGTGGAGGTAGAGTTTGTGCGCGGGTTTGTCGAGGCGCTGCGCCTGCCTGAGCCGGTGTTGGTGGGCCACTCTTTTGGCGGCTGGGTGGCGGCGGCCTACGCCATTCGTTACCCCCTGCGGGGGTTGGTCTTACTGGCGCCTGCCGGGATCCGCGACGACAGCTTTGTCAAACGCTACCGGCACATGCGGCTTTTGCTCCGGGAAGGCGCGTGGGTTGATAGGCTGCTGCGAGCCGCCATCCCCCTGGCCCGTTGGGGACGTTGGGAGGAGCGACTGGCTTGGCTGCTGTGGCTGCGGGGATCCCTGCGCCAACAGCCGGTGGCCCGCCAATTTCTCCGCCAGCGCCTGCGCCCCCAAGCTGCCGTCGATACGGTCGAACGTCAGCTTCATGCCATTCAGGTTCCCACCCTAGTAGTTGCCGCTGAGCGGGACGACACCATTCCCCTCTGGCATTGCCAAGCCTATGCGGAGGGGATCCCTGGAGCCCAGCTCAAGATCCTGCCCGGTGCTGGACACGCCATCCCCGCCCTGCATGCGGAGCAGGTGCTGCCCTTGATTCGAGAGTTTCTGGAGAGCTTGAGCCCAAAGCTGGACTAAGGGACGCCGACTCCTCCCTTTAGGCAAGGTGGCTTTCCCGGATTTAGACTAAGAAACCGCCCTCATGCCGAGCTTCTTAGGCCGGCAGACAGAGAACCCCCTCGGCATTTCGGCTGCCTCGGCCCCCCCGCCAAAGGGAGAGGGGAGCGGCAGGCAGCATACAGTTTTGCTACATCTTGCCATAGGCAGCGAGCTATAGACTTGGAGGGAGGTAGGCTGGCAGCGCGGCCGCTTTTTCCGGCAGATCCCTGGGAGGGCAGGAAGGGGAGTGGCGAAGATACCCATCTGGCTGCGGGGAGTGAGCTATGCCATCTATGGCTTTCTCTACCTGCCGATTTTGCTCATTGCTGTCTATTCCTTTAACCGCGCCCGCTTCGGGTTGGTGTGGACAGGCTTTACCTTCGATTGGTACTGGGCTCTCTTTCGCAATGCTGCGATCTGGCAGGCCACGCAAAATACCCTTGTCTTGGCTGGAGTCAGCACCCTGGTGAGCACGCTGCTGGGATCCCTTTTGGGCTATGGGCTGTACCGCTACCGCTTCCCCGGCCAGAAGGCTGTGCAGGGACTGCTGCTGTTGCCGGTGGTCGTCCCCGACATTGTGATGGCCATTACCCTGCTGTTGTTTTACCAGTTGGTGCGCGCCTACACCGGCTGGTTTGAGCTGGGCCTGGGGACGATGGTGATTGCCCACATCACCTTTCAGATTGCCTTTGTGGCCATCGTGGTGCGCAGCCGCCTGCAGCTTTTGGATCCGGCTTTGGAGGAAGCCGCCTACGACCTCTACGCCAACACCTGGCAGAAGCTGCGCTACGTCACACTGCCGCTGGCCATGCCAGGGATCCTGGCCGCGGCGCTGCTGGCCTTTACCCTCTCCATCGACGATTTTGTGATCTCCTTTTTCACCAGCGGGCCCGAAAGCCAGACCCTGCCCATTTTGATCTACAGCACGGCGCGGCGAGGGGTGACGCCGGAGATCAACGCCCTCTCCACCGTGATCGTCGCGATAACCTTGGTTGCCGTGATGGGCTTTCCCCTGCTCAGCCGCTCCTCTAGGGAGAGGGGCCGGGGGTGAGGGATCAAGTATTGAAATAGCGGGCCGCCGGGTGGTAGGCGACGATGGCGGTGGTGGACTGCTCAGGATCCAACTGGTCGCTTTCGTCCATCCTCAGGCCGATGCGCTCCGTCTGGAGCAGCTCCAACAAAACTCGCTGATCGGCGATGTTGGGGCAGGCGGGATAGCCGAAGCTGTAGCGGGAGCCGCGGTAGCCCTGGTGCAGGATCTGGCGGATGTCGGGGCTGTCCTCGCCGCCAAAGCCCAGCTCCCGCCGGATGCGGGCATGGCACCACTCCGCCAAGGCCTCTGCCAGGGTGACGGCCAGGCCGTGGAAATAGAGATAGTCGGTGTACTGGCCCTCGGCAAAGAGGTGCTGGGCGTAGGCCGTGGCCTCTGGCCCCACTGTAACTGCCTGCATGGGGAAGACGTCCACCAGGCCGGTGGAGCGGTCGGCGAAGAAGTCGGCAATGCAGAGGCGCTGGCCGCTCTTCTGGCGGGGGAAGGTGAAGCGGGCCAGCTCCCGCACCTGGGGAGAAAGCCGAGGGCGATCGACGGTGGGCAATTGCAAATAGGTGGTGGAGCCGGGCTCTAGAGCAAACAGCTCGGGGAAGCTGGCCGGGTCGAAGAGGATCACCGTATTCCCTTCCGCCTGCGCCGGGAAGTAGCCATAAACCACCTGCGGGCGCAGCAAGTCTTCGGTAACAATCCGCTCCTTCCAGCGCTCGATCACCGGCTCCACCTGGGTGGCGAGAAACTGGGCAAACTCCTCCGCCGACTGGTCGCGCGGCTTGCGGATCTGCCACTGGCCGGCCACCAGGGCCTGCTTGTCGATGTAGAAGAAGACCTCCGGCCAGGGGATCTGATCCGGCTCGAGAACTTGGGATCCCCAGAAGGGGGGGATGGGCCGCTCGGTATCGAGGGTAACCGCCTCGGAACGACGGGTGTCTGCCCCGCCGTCGCCAGCCGAGACAGCAGGGGCAGGAGCGGCGCCCACGGTCACCTCTGGAGCCGGCAAGGTGGGATCCCTTTCCTCCACGGCTGCCGCAGCTCTCCTCTGGCGGTTGTCAGAGCGGGATCCCAGCTCGAAGTTATCCAGAAAACCCAGCCGGTCATCCCAGCGCCCGGCCGCCTTGGCCTGCATCAGCCGATCCATAAAGTGCAGGTCGGCAAAGGCGTCGCGGCCGTAGATGACTTGGCCCTTGTAGGTCTGGCGGCAGTCTTCTTCCACAAAGCGGCGGGTGAGGGCCGCCCCTCCCAAGATCACCGGCACGGTAATGCCCCGCTCGTTAAACACCTCCAGATTCTCTTTCATAAAGGCGGTGGATTTCACCAACAGGCCGCTCATGGCAATGCAGTCGGGCTTGTACTTTTCGTAGGCCTCGATGATGTTTTCCACCGGCTGCTTGATGCCCAAATTGATGACCTTGTAGCCGTTGTTGGTGAGGATGATGTCCACCAGGTTTTTGCCGATGTCGTGGACATCCCCCTTGACGGTGGCGATCAAGAAGGTGCCTTTGCACACCTCCCCGCCTACTTTTTCCATGAAGGGCTCCAGGTATTTCACCGCCGCCTTCATGGTTTCTGCCGACTGCAGCACAAACGGCAGTTGCATTTTGCCGGCGCCAAAAAGCTCCCCCACCTCCTTCATGCCGTCTAGCAAAAAGGTGTTGATGATCTCCAGGGGGGGGTATTTCTGCAGCGCCTCTGCCAGGGTCTCCTCCAGGCCGATGCGCTCGCCGTCGATGATGTGCCGCCGCAGCCGCTCCTCCAAGGGCAGTTTGGCCAGGGATCCGGTCGCCCGCAGCTCCTGCCCGGAAACCCCCGCAAACAGCTCCGTCAGCCGCGCCAGGGGATCGTAGGTGCAGATGCCCTCAGCGTTGAACTGGCGCCGATCCCAGATCAGATCCCGGCACACCTGCTGCTGTTCTTCCGGGATCTTGCTCAGGGGCAGGATCTTGGCGGCGCTGACGATGGCGGCATCCAGGCCGGCCTGGCGGCACTCGTGCAAAAACACCGAGTTCAAGACCACGCGGGCTGCCGGCGAGAGCCCAAAGGAGATGTTGGAGATGCCCAAGAGAATGTGGGCCTCAGGAAAAGCCTGGCGGATGCGGCGGATGGCCTCCAGGGTAGCCGCCCCGTTGGCCCGGTCTTCCTCGATGCCGGTGGAGATGGGCAAAGCCAGCGGGTCAAAGAAAATCTCGTAGGGCGGGATCCCGTACTCAACGGCCTGGCGATAGGCCCGCTCGGCAATCTGGAACTTCTTCTCGGCGGTGCGGGCCATGCCCTCCTCGTCGATGGTGCCGATGACCACCCCCGCGCCGTAGGTCTTGGCCAGCTCCAGCACCTTGAAGAAGCGCTCTTCCCCATCCTCGTAGTTGGTGGAGTTGAGCAGGCACTTGCCCCCGGCCACCTTGAGGCCGGCCTCCATCTTCTGCCAGTCGGTGGAATCCAGCATCAGGGGAATGGGTATCTGGGTCACCAGCCGCGAGACCAGCTCCCGCATATCCCGCACCCCGTCCCGGCCCACATAGTCCACGTTGACATCCAAGATGTGGGATCCCTCCCGCACCTGCTCCCGCGCCAGGGCCACCAGGCCGTCCCAATCTTCGGCATTCAGCAGCTCCCGCATCTTCTTGGAGCCGCTGGCGTTGAGCCGCTCGCCGATGATCAAAAAAGAGTTCTCCTGCAGGTAGGGCTGAGGGGCATAGATGGAAGCGGCAGCCTGGATGCGCTCGACGGAGCGGCGTTTGGGCCGCAGCCCCCGCACAGCCTCCACCAAAGCGGCGATGTGATCCGGGCGGGTGCCGCAGCAGCCCCCCACCACCGCCACCCCCAGATCCCGCACAAAGTGCTCCAGGTGGAAGCGCAACTGCTCCGGCGTGAGCTTGTAGTGGGCCTTGCCGCCGATGTTTTCCGGCAGGCCGGCGTTGGGGATGCAGGAGATGGGAAAGGGAGAATGGCGGGAGAGGTAGCGGATGTGCTCAGCCATCTTGTCCGGCCCGGTGGCGCAGTTGAGGCCCAGCACATCGATGGGGTAGGGCTCCAGGATGGCCAGCGCCGCCCCGATCTCCGTGCCCACCAGCATCGTCCCCTGCACCTCAAAGGTCAGAGACACCACCAGCGGCAGGCGGATCCCGCGCCGGGCAAACTCCTGCTGCACGGCCACCAGCGCCGCCTTGGTCTGCAGGATATCTTGACAGGTCTCGATGATGAGGAGATCCACCCCCCCGTCGATCAGGCCCCGCACCTGCTCGGCGTAGCTGGCCCGCATCTCGTCAAAACCGATGTGCCCTAGGGTGGGCAGCTTGGTGGTGGGGCCGATGGAGCCGGCCACAAAGCGAGGCTTTTCCGGCGTCGAAAACTCCGCCGCCAGCCGCTTGGCCAGGCGCGCTGCCGCCACGTTCAGCTCGTAGGCTTTTTCCGCGATCCCGTACTCGGCCAAGACGATCGAGGTGGCGCCAAAAGTATCGGTCTCGATGACATCGGCCCCCACCTCCAGAAAGCCCCGGTGTACCCGCTCCACCGCCTCCGGCTTGCTCAGCACCAGGATCTCGTTGCAGCCTTCTAGCTCCGGCCCGCCAAAATCCGCTGCCGTCAGGTTCTGGGCTTGCAGAGAGGATCCCATTGCCCCGTCGAAGACGATCACACGTTCCTGGAGATGCTGCAGGAAGGGATGGGTCATAGGCGGTGCGGCGCTGGCAGGGATCCTTTCCTTTTAAGGTAGTCTGATTTAAGGTAGCATTGAGCCACTTCCCCGGACTAGGCCAACCCAGGGATCCCCTAGACCAGGATCTCAGAGCCGGGACGGGGTGGGGTGAAGTTAAGATTTTCTTCGTCTGCCCCGTTGCTGTTTCCCCAAGGGCGGGCTAATTTAGGGAAGACATTTTGGTGTGAACGGCTACAGTTGCCTGCAGGGATCTTCCTCAAGGTCGCTTGCTGGCGGCTGCAATGCGCTCTTCTCCTTATAGGTTGGGGTGATTGAGGTGCTGAATATCCTGCCCTCTCAGTAAGTGGCCTGGATTGTGCCAGGGGATAGGCAAAGCCAAAGACTTGCCTTTCGAGATCTCAGGAGGTTTTACCCATCAAAACGGGTTTTGCGCCAGTTCGGTTAAACCCTATGAGCGATATCTGCTTCGAGATTGGCCTGAGCGATCGGTTGCCTAGAAGCGGGCGAGCTTGCCCGGCGCAAGTGGGGTTTGGGTCTGCGGAACTTGACTCCCTCCATCTGGCGTCAGGGGCCGCAGCAAAGTTGGAACCTGCTTCCCTCATTTCAGGGCCTAGAACCCCTTAGTCTCCTCCAGTTGTCTGTGATTAAAGTTACGAGGAACTCAGCATGGCTCAAGCAAAGGAATTGGTGCAGTCTGGTCATACGGCTCTTCTCGAACCGGATCTGGAAAGTTCATCCTCCATCCCTCTGGATGCGGACAATGAGGTGGATCCCCTCGAGACGGAACTGGATGCCAGTGACACTGATGCTTTTGATGAGGATGATGAGGACGACGAAAAGTCCCTCGAGGAGGATGCCGATGCTGCTGCCGCCGCTGCCAAGGGCCGTTCCAAGCGCAAAGCGGCCAGCAAGAAAAAACCCTACACCGATGACTCCATCCGCGTCTATTTGCAGGAAATCGGGCGTATCCGCCTGTTGCGGGCAGATGAAGAAATTGAGCTAGCCCGCGAAATTGCCGACCTGCTGGAGCTAGAGCGGGCTCGCGAGGCCGTTTTCCAGCGTATGGGCCTCTGGTCCGACCCAGAGGAGGTACCGGAGACGCTGTGGGCAGAAGAAGTGAAGATGTCCCTGCCCGAATTCCGGCGGCGCTTGCATCGGGGGCGACGGGCCAAAGAAAAGATGGTGCAGTCCAATCTGCGGCTGGTGGTCTCCATTGCCAAGAAATACATGAACCGGGGCCTGTCGTTTCAGGATCTCATCCAAGAGGGATCCCTAGGTCTGATCCGGGCAGCGGAAAAGTTTGACCACGAGAAGGGCTACAAGTTTTCCACCTATGCCACTTGGTGGATTCGCCAGGCCATCACCCGCGCCATTGCCGACCAATCGCGCACCATTCGCCTGCCGGTTCACCTTTACGAGACCATCTCCCGCATCAAGAAGGTCACCAAGCAGCTTTCTCAGGAGCTGGGCCGCAGGCCGACCGAAGAGGAGATCGCCACCCGCATGGAGATTACCATCGAGAAGTTGCGCTTCATCGCCAAGTCGGCTCAGCTTCCCATCTCTCTGGAGACTCCCATCGGTAAAGAAGAGGATTCGCGGCTGGGCGACTTCATCGAGTCGGAAGGGGAAACCCCCGAGGAGCGGGTGGCCAAGGTTTTGCTCCGAGAGGATCTGGAAAGCGTGCTGGAAACTCTTACCCCCCGCGAGCGGGATGTGTTGAAGCTGCGCTACGGCCTAGACGATGGCCGCATGAAAACCCTGGAGGAGATCGGCCAGATCTTCAATGTGACCCGCGAGCGGATCCGGCAGATCGAGGCCAAGGCGCTGCGCAAGCTGCGCCACCCCAATCGCAACAGTGTGTTGAAAGAGTACATCCGCTAGGATCCGGTCTTAGGATGGACTCAGTTGCCGCTGCCAACCGACGTGTGGAGCCTCTTCAGCATGAACCCCAATGAGACGCCGGATCCCAACTTTCCTGAGAAGGCCGACATAGAGGCCAAGGATGTACCTCCGGCCCAGGTGGAGTACCACGTGGAGGAGTTTAAGATCAGCGGGGACGAGCTGTTGGCCAAAATTCGCGAGCTGATCGAGGAGGCCAATGTTCGCCGCATTCTGATCAAAAATGCCGAAGGGCAGACGCTGATCGAGATCCCTCTGGGCGTAGGCGTGGCGGCAGGGGTGTTGGGGGCGGCTCTGTTCCCGGTGTTGGCGGCTGTGGGAGCGATCGGGGCTCTGGTGGCCAAGCTGACCATTGTGGTGGAGCGAACCCTTCGGGATGATTCTTAGCTGATCAACGTTGTTTTGAGCGTCCTGAACAATTGCGGCGCTTCTGGGCAGCCCTGACCTTCTACACTGCCTTGCCTTTGGGGCGGGCGGGCGGGCTACAGTTTGAGGGCATTGCCGCCTGGCTGCCGGCGGTGGGCCTGCTGTTGGGCGGGATCCTCACCCTGGCGGCGCTTTTGCTGCAGATTTTCCCGCCGCCGGTGCGAGCAGCTTTGCTCGTGGCTCTGTGGGTGCTGTTAACCGGCGGGCTGCACCTGGATGGGGTGGCTGACACTGCCGATGGGTTGGCGGTCAACGTCCCCAAAAGCTTTGCCGACGCGGAACGGCCAGCCGTCAACGGGCTATCCCGCCGCCTGCAGGTGATGAGGGACAGCCACACCGGGGCCTATGGGGTGCTCGCCTTGGTGCTGGTGTTGCTGCTGAAATTTGCTGCCCTGAGCAGCCTGCAGGTCTGGCCTCTCTTGCTCTTGGTGCCGGCCTGGGGGCGCTGGGGCCAGTTGCTCGCCATTGTCCTATACCCCTATCTGCGCGACCAGGGATCCGCCCGCTTCCTCAAAGACTCCACTTCCCTGCCGGGATCCCTGTGGCCGGGCACGCTGCTGTTGCTGGCCATCAGCGGGGGGGTGGGCTGGGCCGGGCTCCTGGCTTGGCGGCCTTTGCTGCTTTGGACGCTGGGATCCGCCCTGGGAGCCCTGGCCGTGGGCTATTGGCTCTACCGCCAGTTGGGAGGGCACACAGGGGACACCTACGGAGCTACGGTGGAATGGTCGGAAGCGATAGCCTTGTTGTGGGGATCCCTGCTTGGCCCGTCCTAGCCCCCCTCTCCTTTTGGGATTGGGAGAGGGGCCGAGGGGGAGGGCCTCTAGACTAGGCCAACTTGCTCGGCCAAGCCCAATTGTTGGCGGGCCGTTTGGCAATCCTGCCGGATCTGCTGGATTAAGTCTGCCACACTGGGAAACCGCCGCTCTGGGCGGATAAAGCCTTGCAGCGCCACCTGCACCTCTTGCCCGTAGAGATCGCCTGTCCAATCCAGCAGATGCACCTCAACGGTGTGCTGCAGCCCGGCAAACGTGGGCCGATGGCCAATGTTCATCACCCCAGGCAGGGCTGCCGCCTCAGCAGGCACATTCACCCAAACGCTGTACACCCCGTCGCGGGGCAAAAACTTCTCCGGCGGCAGGCGCAGATTGGCGGTGGGAAAACCCAGCTCTCGGCCTCGCCGATCCCCTGGCACCACCTCTCCGATCAGCCGGTAGGGACGGCCCAAGAGCTCCGTTGCCGCCGCCACCTCCCCCGTAGCCAGGGCAGCGCGAATGCGAGAGCTGCTCACCCGCTCCCCCTTCAGTTGCGCCTCCGGGATCACCTCCACCGGAATGCAGCGCTCGGATCCCCAAGCCTGGAGAGTTTGGGCATTGCCCGAGCGACGGTGGCCAAAGCAGAAATCCCAGCCGACGCTGAGATGGCGAACGCGCAAGCCCTGTTCCAGTACTGTTTGGATAAACTCTTGGGGCGGCTGGCGGGCAAAGGCAGGAGTGAAGGGGAGCAACACCACCTGCTCAAAACCCATCTGCGCCAGCAAAGCCAGCTTTTCGGCAGGGGGAGTGAGCAACAGTTGCCTGCGCCCCGTCAATACTTCTTGGGGGTGAGGATGAAAGGTGAGAACCGTGCGCACCCCCTGCAGGGAGTCGCGAATGGGCTGCAGCACTTTCTGATGGCCCAGGTGCAAGCCATCGAAGTTCCCGATGGCAACGGCGGTGGGTCGCAAGGTTTGAGCCAGGTCAGAAGTTACGTGCACCGCTTGGGATCCCGAACAACAGCTGATTAACCACCGCCCGACAATCTCTACCAGAGGGGCCAAAGCAAAGCCATCAGCCCGCTCAGGCCGGCCACAGCCCACAAGCTACGTCGCAGGCGCTGCAACACAGGGTCGATTTGATAGTGGACGATCAGCCGATGCTGCGCCAGCTCCTCGTCCGATTTCGCGTAGATCGCCCCATCGTACCAGCCACTTTCTTCATAGGGGATCCGCGCCTGCACCAAGCGCCGCCGCACATAGGCCCATCCCAAGTAGAGGTGGAGCAACACCAGGCTGAGCAAGGCATTGGCCCCCAGCACAGACCCAGAGACGAAGTGGCCCCAATCCCCGGCAAAGCTGACCCAGACCAGCGGCGAAACCGCCAGCACGACCACCCCCCAAACAGCGAAGATTCGCTTGAGATAGGGGATCCACTCCAAAGCGGGCCAGGAAAAAGGAAAAGACTCCCTCAGCTCTGCATACTGCCGCAGCGGCTGTTGCTCAGCAGGAATGGGATGGGAGGGATCCACCATATGGCCTTAATGTATCTACACAAAATGATACTGGCAGGCCCAGCCCCCCGCCAAGCCCAGCCCAGCCGCAGTTCAACCGAGGAGAAGAGGAGTATCGTATTAGAGTGTGGTCGCATCTACCTCTCGTTCTACCATGAGCGTCCCAGGCGAACCTGCCGCCACCACCGCCCCCTATGTGATCCTGAGAGAGCCGGACGGCAGCCAGAGGAAGTACATTCTCGCCGGAGCGACCGCTTGGACGCTGGGCCGCGATGAAGACAACGCCATCGTCCTGACCGATCCCAGCGTTTCCCGCCAACATGCCCTGCTGCAATACCTGGACAACAACAGCATCTATCTCATCGATCTGGGCAGCCGCAACGGCTCGTTCGTCAACAATCGCCGCGTCAGCATTCCCACCCTGCTGCAAGATGGAGATCACCTCACCCTCGGACAATCCCAGCTCGAGTTCCACAGCGGATCCCTGGCCAGCCCAGAACCCAGTCCTGCGGCCAAACTGTCGGACACCCTGGTTTTGCAAACCCGCTGGCTGATCTCGGTGGCCGTGGTGGATGTGCGCGGCTACGGACAACTGACCCAGCAACTGGACGAGCGCCTCCTCTCCCAGGTGATGGGCGATTGGTTCCGGCGCGGCGGAGATATCATTCAGCAGTACGGCGGCACTGTCGATAAGTACATCGGCGACGCGATCATGGCCGTCTGGTTTCATGCGCCCCAGGCCAATGAGGATCCCTTACAAGCTGAACAAGTGGGGATCGAGCTCGACGTGAAGTCGGTTTTGCGGGCCATGGTGAAGCTGTTTCAGATGACCGAGCAACTGAACGGCGAGTTTCCGCTGCCTTCTCCCCTGCGCCTGGGGGCGGGCGTCAACACCGGCTCGGCCATTGTGCGGCAGGTGGGCAACAACACCCGCCAGGAATACACCGCCCTGGGCGATACGGTCAATTTGGCCTTTCGCATCGAGAGTGTTACCCGCACCCTCAACGCCGACTTGGCCATCAGCCACGACACCTATACCTGCTTGGCGCAACAACTGGGACAGGCAGCTACCTGCTTTGCGCAGCAGGCGGTTCAGCTCAAGGGATATACCCACCCGCACCAGGTGTACTACTGCGATGTGGGGGCTCTGCAGGCCGTTCTCGGCACCTAGACCCCGCATCCCGATAGCTGGGGACGGCTCGCCGGGCCATGGGATCCCGCTGTTCTTCCAGAACCTTCTGCCGCTCTGTCGGCCGATGGGAGGGCAAGGCCCTTTCGACCGCACAAGAGCCCGACTCCTGACTGGGGTGAATCGGTGGTGGCAGAGCTTGATCAGGGGGAAAACCTGCGCAAAAGCTGCGGATCCACCTCGCCCACATAGGTATTCAGCCCGATAGCCGTGGCGATCAAAGCCCCATCCACCTCCACCCGCCGGTACTGGGCGATGGCCTCTGCCAGGGGCACATCCACCACGCGCCGATTTTGCCAGGCCACCATGCGGTCGTATTTGCCCTGGGCGATCAAGTCCACAGCCGCCACCCCAAAAGCTGCCCCCAGCAGACGATCCAAAGGAGAAGGGGTGCCTCCCCGCTGCAGATGGCCCAAAACCATCACCCGCGTCTCGATGCCGGTGCGCAGCGCGATCTCGTTGCCGATGTAATAGCCAATACCGCCGTAGAGAGACTGCCCCAGGCTGTTGGTGTAGGTCACCGGCTCTCCCGACTCGGTGCGAACAGCCTCCGCCACCACCACAATGCTGAAATTGTTGCCCCGCTCTTTGCGGTCGAGGATTCTTTTGCAGACGTTTTCCAGCTTGTAGGGGATCTCCGGGATCAGGATCACATGCGCCCCCCCGGCGATGCCAGCGCTGAGGGCAATGTGACCGGCATCCCGCCCCATCACCTCCATGACCATGACGCGGCTGTGGCTGATGGCCGTGTAGGTGAGCTGATCCAGAGCCTGCACCGCCACGCTCAGAGCCGTATTGAATCCCACGGAATACTCGGTGGCGCCGACATCGTTGTCGATGGTCTTAGGGATCCCGACAAAGTTCCAATCCCCCTGCAAAGCTAGCTGCCGGAGAATGGCCAGGCTGCCATCTCCCCCCACCCCAATGAGCGCATCCAACCCCAGCCGGTGGTAACCCGTGATCACCTCTGCCGAGCGATCCACCAAGCTGCCATCGGGCATGGGATAGGCGAAGGGGTTGCCCCTGTTCACCGTACCCAGAATGGTGCCGCCATAGCGCAAAATGCCCGAAACCCGCTTCACGTCCAGCAGCTCCGCTTCCACCGGTCGCGCCATCAGACCTGCGGTCGCGTTTTTGATGCCGTAAACCTCCATGTCATAGTCGCGGGCCCGCCGCACCACCGCCCGGATGACGGCGTTGAGGCCGCCACAATCGCCACCGCTGGTGAGGATCCCAATTCGCTTCCGTTTCGGCATGGTGCTCTAGGATGAACAGTTTGAACAAAAAAATTAAGAACTTCTTCGCTCCGCAGTTTCGAGCCGACTAGACTCTACTCCTGCAAGTGGCTTACAGCGGGCCCTGGGCCCTAGCAAGCTGTAGCCATGGGGCGCTTGACCAACCGCAGAGAAGGGAAGGCGACGGCTGGATTGATTATGTCCAGCCCTTGGGACCAAGATGCCTAGCAGAGTTTGCAGTGGGCGAGCGGCTCCGCAGACAAGACCAATTGTTCAGCATCCTTCACAACAAAGAATTAAGAAATATTGCTTGGCAAAGCTAAGTTTGGAGCAGTTTCCGCTATCTCTGAGGATAGATCTTGTAGGCAAGACTTGGGGGGAACAACTTGCCAAAAAACCAAAATTATTTGTTAAGCAACTTTGATCAAAACCCATTCAGGCCAATAAGGGTAGAGATGATGGAGATATAAGGATCGGGTCTGAGTTGGGAGAAGCATTATGACTCAAACCATTGCCCAATGTGGGCTGCGGGGGGCCTCAGAGCTGCTCAGCCGTTACCGGCAAGGAGAGCGTCACTTTCCCCAATCTTGTCTGGAGTACGCCTTCTTGCGGGGGGTCGATCTGCGCCGGGCCGACCTGCGCGGGTCTGACTTGCATGGGGCCAACCTGCGCTATGCCAACCTGCGCGGCAGCAATCTGGCCAATGCCGACTTGCGCTGTGCCGATCTGCGCTATGCCGACCTGGAGGGAGCCTGTTTGGAGGGAGCCAATTTAAGCGGAGCCCAGTACAACCACAACACCTGCTTCCCCGCCGGTTTCGATCCGGTAACGGCAGGGATGCAACGGTTCGAGTTTTAGTCAAGCTTTCAATCAAGGCGGGTGCTGCCTTGCAGCCGCAGCAAGCTCTCTAAAAAAATCGGGATCCCCAGGCGGGGATCCCAGGCTGTTTATCGGGTTAGCTAGGGCTGCGTCCGGAAGCTCTTCACCTCCAAGACCGGCCCCACCTGAGCCACCGTCACCATATCTTCTTTGAGCTGTCCCTGGATGGTGACTTCCAACCCCTCTTGTAAGAGCTCTTTGGGGGCGCGGAAGAGGGCGTAGTGCTGGCCGGAAGGGAGCGTCAGCACCCACACCCCCCCTTCGATATCCAGGAACTCGATGGTACCGCTGTATTCTTGCATCACTTCCTCAGCGCTAAACCGGTGCTGCTGGGCTGGGAATCCAGGATGGCTTGCGCCCCCAAATAGGCCAGGCCCAGGCAGAGCAAACCATTGAGAAGCAAGAAGGAGCGCCCCAGCCAAGCAGAGGATCCAAGCCATAGTACCCCCTCATAGAACAGGGATCCAGCTAGAAGCAGATGGGAGGCCATGCCGATGGAGAGGCCGACAACCGCCCAACGCCAGCGCCGATGTCCCAGGAGCAGCACCATCAACAGCCCTGGGATCAACACGCTGGCAAACAAGGGGTTCAAGGCATTGGTCTGGGCTAAGGCCGTGCCCAGCTCCGGCAGGGAGCTCCCCGCCAATTGGAAGGGCCAGCGAGGGGCACCCACAATGGCCAGGCCCTGCAGCGGGAAGAGGCCGGCGCTGCCCAGCAGGATCCCTCCCAGGAGGGGCGCCGTTGCCAGCATGGGCTTGGGAGCCAGCCACCAGCGGATCAGCACCAGGATGATGTAGCCGCCCACCACCATCAGCAGCTTGGGCACCAGGGCAATCGGGCCGCCGTCAAACCAGAAGCGAGGGTTGAGGTAGCCGTTGTTGTTCAGGTATTGCAGGAAGTCCTTCAGCCACAGCAGCAGGGGGTTCTCCTCTTGCTGACCGGTGGCCCTGGCCAGCGCCTTGGCAGCATCCAGACGACCGGCGCCGTAGAAGTTCTGCTTGTCGCCGGGCACCGGGGTGGCCGACATCTTCAGCACCTCTTCCACCTTGTCCGGATCTTTGATGCCCTGAGCCTGGATCAGCGCTGCTACGCCGGCCACGTGGGGAGTGGCCATGCTGGTGCCTTGGAAGTAGGCAAAGACCGGCTCGTTGGGGTTGCGTCGGTTGATGGTCTGCTGCAGAATGCCGTGCTCAGGATGCTCGGGAGTCTTGGCCCCGCCGGGAGCGGCGATATCTACCCCAACCCCATAGTTGGAGTAGGGGGCTTTGCTGCCATCGGGCCCGGTGGCCGAGACGGCGATGACATGCGGGTAGCGGGCCGGGTAGCTCACCTGGCTTGAGTTTTCGTTGCCGGCGGCGGCGATGATCGTCACCCCTTTGCTGTGGGCATAGGCTACGGCCTCCTCCATCAGTCGGGCCGAAGCGCGGCTACCCAGGCTGAGGTTGATGATCGTGGCGCCGTGGTCGGCAGCATAGCGGATCCCTTCCACCACGTCTGACAGGGATCCAAAACCATTGGCATCCAGCACCCGCACCGGCATGATCTTGGCCTTGAAGGCAACCCCGGCCACGCCTAGGGTGTTGTTGGTGGATTGGGCGATGGTGCCGGCCACATGAGTGCCATGGCCGTTGAGGTCGGTGGGATCCTCATCGTCGTCCACGAAGTCGTAGCCCTGCACAAATTGCGTTTGGGCCAGATCCGGCACCCGCGTCACCCCGGTGTCCACCACGGCTACCGTCACCCCTTCTCCCTGGGAAATGTCCCAGGCTTCCGGCATGCGGATGGCTCGCAGGTTCCATTGCTGGGGATAGAGGGGATCGTCGGGCACAAAAGCCGCCTGAAATTGGTAATTGGGGTGGGCATACTCGACCAGGGCTTCCCGCGAGAGCCGTTTGATGAGCCGCCGTGTGGCTCCTGGATGTTCCGCATCCACATCGAACAGGTAGATAGCCTCCTGGCGGGCAAAAGCGCTGTTGCTGCTGGGTCGCAGCGGCAAATTGTAGGCTTTGGCAAGAGCAGCGATCTCAGTGGGAGTGGCCGTGTTGACAAAGTTGACCACGATGCTGTCGTAGGGGGTGGATCCCTTGCCGCAGGCCGTCAGCAGCAGTGCCATCAGGCCAGCGCAGCAGAGACCCAACCAGCGTCTGAAGTTCATCATGCACGCCCTCGAGATCCAAAATTGTTGCCACCAGTATGCCCTCTGGATGGGCAATTGACCAGAAAATCAGCACGCTGCGTCACGAGCCTGTTCCTGTTGCCAACTTTTTCGGGGGCCACTCAGAAAACCCAGAAAAAGGGATCCCTCTGGCCAAACGATTTGTCCCGATGCATGATGGATCTGTAAGAACTTGAAATACTTCTTAACACCAGTTCTCAGTATCTCGTCATCACAGCCAAGAGAGGAACCAGCATGAGCATCGGATGGCAACGGATACTGCGCGTCGGGGCAAGCTTTTGCCTGGGGCTGTGGATTTGGCTAGGTGGGGGATCCCCGCTCTGGGCCCAGCCTGCTTTGCCAGTGGTGGAGATGGAGTTGCCGCAGCCGCCGGTGCCGGTTTTGGATTTGGCGGATCAGTTGACCAGCAATCAAGAAGCACAACTGGCCGAGCATCTGAACCGGTTGGAGGAAGAAACGGGCTGGAAGCTGCGGGTGCTGACCCAGTTTGACCAAACCCCAGGCCGCCAAGTGAAAGAGTACTGGGGCCTGAACGAGCGCAGCGTTTTGATGGTGGCCGATCCCAGGGGAGGCAACTTGCTGGCCTTTAACGTGGGAGACGCGGTGCGGGAGATCCTGCCGCGTACCTTTTGGATTGAGCTGCAATCTCGCTTCGGCAACCAGTTCTACGTGCGAGAGCACGGCACTCAGCGCGCCATTTTGGAAACCGTTGACGTTTTGGATCGCTGTTTTCACCAAGGGGGCTGCCGTGTGGTGCCCGGACTGCCGCAGGAGCAGTGGATCCTGACGCTGCTCACCTCTATCTTGGGCGGGATCGTCTTCGGGTTTGCCGGCAAACCCCGCCACGCGGAGGAGCTGTTTAACTGGCGTTGGGCTTTGCTTATCTCTCCCTTGTGGTTCATTTTGTTTGGGGCCTTCGGCATCGGCCCGGTGATCACCCGCACCCAGGATTGGCTCCCGCTGGTGCGCAACATCCTGGGCTTTCTCGCAGGAGCCTTGGTGATCTACTTGGCCCCCATTGCCCAACCGGCAGCGGAGCAGCAGTAGCCGTCCTGCCAAGTTGAGGCTAAGCTCCCTTCCCCTCTCCCTCTGGGAGGGGGGTGGGCCTCTGGGTCAAGAAAGCATCCCCCGCCTCTTGCCCCCCGAAGCAAGCCAGCGGCTGGGGGACAACTTCCCAAGAGAGAATGCTAGAATCGGTAGAGCTAAATTGCTGATGTAGCTCAGTTGGTAGAGCACTCGACTTGTAATCGAGCGGTCGTCAGTTCGAGTCTGACCATCAGCTTGGCAGGCGGCTCAGTCACTCAGCTTTGACTCTGGCAGTTTGGTTAGATTGACTTCAGGGGGATCCTTCATCCTCACCCCCTCAGATCCCCGCGCAGGGTATCTGCCAATTTGTTCCTTTGTTTGCTCTAGATGTCTATGTCGGGTCTGCCAGCCGCTACAGTTCGTCGATTGCAAAAGCTGCCCCAGGTGTCCTCGGTATGGGAAGGGGATTGCCACCGCCTACCAGGTTCGCTAGCCCTGGGATCCCAGATCTCCGCCGGCTTGGCTGAGGGGGAGTGCATTTTATGGGTGGATGGCGTTCAGGGCGTGGTGCGGGCCATGGAGGTGGTGCCTGCTGGCTCCGGCTTGGAGCCGATGGTGCGAACCTTGATCATGGCTATGGAGCGGCCCAATGCTGCCTTGCCGGCTCGTCCGCAAAAGGTCGTCGTGCGGGATCGGGAGGTGCAGTTTTTCCTGCGCGGCATTTTGCACGAGCTGGACATCAAAGTGGAATGCCAGCCGGAATTGCCGCTAATCGACGAGATCCTGCAGAGCTTTGCAGAGGCCAGTGAGGGGATCCCGCCGCCGCTGCCGGAGAACTACGCGAAGCTGCTGGCCGGCAAAGCCCTCACCCTCTGGCAAGATGCCCCCTGGGACTATCTAGAGGATCACCAAATCTTGGCGATCGAGCTAAATCGCTGGGATATTGAAACCCTCTACGTCTCGGTCATGGGGCGGCTGGGGATGGAGTACGGGGTTCTTTTTTATCGCTCGCTGCACTCCCTCAAACGGTTTCGCCAGGACGCGGGCCAACCAGAGACTTCCGAGGAGATGGAGGAAGCCTTCCTCAGGCAAGATTGTCTCTATCTCACCTTTCAAGCTCGCAATCCCGAACTCAACGAGCTATCAGACCTGGACTTGGCCGATCTGGATCCCGAAGAAATCGAGCCGAACTTCGGCACCATCCACCCTCTCGAGGGCCTGCGCGTTGTTTTGCAGGAAGATGAGGCGGCGGCTGTGGCGGTGGCTTTGGAGGCCTTGCATCGTTTTTTGAAGCAGTACCGCCGCAAGCTGGAAGAGGATTTCCAACCCTGTCAGGGGCGGTATCGCATTCCCAACCCCCAGGCCCCAGGGGAAACCCTCTCGGTGCAAGTGCGCACCTTGCCCGACTTGGCTGTAGAACTTCTGGAGCTAGAAGGAGACGAAGAAGAGCACACCCAAACCCTGCTGCGAGATGATCTGGTGCCTGAGGGTGCGCAGCTTAGCCTGGGCGTGCTGCCCTGGGCCACCGTAGAGGCGCTGCGCCGCACAGGGCAATGGCATCCTCTCCCCCAGAGTAAGCTGGTGCCAAGGGGTGAAGGGCTGCCGGTGGTGATCGTGCGCACCTCCCGCCCCAAGGCCAAGCAATTGATCGAAAACCTGCGCGGCGAAGGGGGGCCCCAGGGTGTTTGTTTTAACACAGGGGTGGATCCCTTTGCCGGCAGCCGCTACGACTTGGAAATTGTCCAAACGGGCAACCGCGACCTGCACCTGTTTGCAGAGTTTCCCGAGGACGATCCCGTGCACGCCAAAGCTCGCAGGCGCTGGGAGCGGCGTTGCCGCGAGACGGGCGGCTATTGTGGCCTGGTGGTGGCGATGGGGGTAAATTCCAACCGGCCAGAGCTGCAGGTACGCCACATTCTGGCCCTGTTTGAGATGCAGGCGCTCAACCCGACCCGATTGGGCCTGGGGCCTATGGTGCGCATTAGCCGACAGTTGCACTTTCCCTAAAGGCTTCCTGGGGCAGCCCCCAGCTAAGGGATCCCAAGACCGCCCAGGCCTCGCAGACGGCGTTTCAAAGCCTGAGGCTGGAGATATCCTTTGCCAAGCCTTTCCAGAGGCACTTTTTTGCCAGGGAAAGAGGGGGTCTCCTTGCGGAGAACTATCGCCCCGAGGCCCGACGCCGTAGCCTGTGAGCTGCAAGCAAGTGCGGCAGGGGCGGCCGTCCTGGGGTTGGAGGTGAGCCTGTGGCAGGTGTTGGGAATTTGATTTCAACCCCTTTCCATGATAGGAGGCAGCGGATCCCAGGTATCTTGCCAGCGCAAAGCCGCTTGCCGTAGCTGCGCCAAGTTGGCCGATCCGGTGCAAAAAGCGGCGATCCTCAGCTCCTCGATCACGGCTCGGAAGCTGTCCACCACCGCCTGGGCCCGCCCTCGGGAGACGGCGTGGAGAGCGGGAGCGGCCATGCCGACCACATCGGCCCCTAAGCGGATGGCTTTGGCTGCATCGATGCCGGTGCGGATGCCGCCGCTGGCCACCAGGGGCAGGTTGGGCAGGAAGCGGCGGATTTCCAGCAGGGCCAAGGCGGTTGGGATCCCCCAGTCCCGGAAGCTGTGGGCAATGCGTTTCTGGAGGGGATCGGTCTGGCGATGGGCTTCCACCTCGCTCCAGCTCGTCCCCCCTGCCCCAGCCACATCTAGGGCGGCCACGCCACACTCGGCCAGCCGCCGGGCTACTTGGGCGCTGAGGCCATTGCCCACTTCCTTGACCAGCACCGGCACCGGCAACTGGTTCACCAACTGCTCGATGCGGCGATAGAGGTTGCGCCAGTCGGGATCCCCCTGGGGCTGAACCGCCTCCTGCAGCGGGTTGAGGTGCAAAATCAGCGCATCTGCCTCGATCATCTCCACTGCCCGTCGCGCCTGCTCCAGGCCATAGCCGTAGTTGAGCTGCACAGCGCCCAGGTTGGCCAAAAGCAGAATATCCGGAGCCACTGGGCGCACCTGGTAAGTCTGGGCCAGCTCCGGGTGTTCTAAAGCTGCCCGCTGGGATCCCACCCCCATGGCAATGCCCAGCTCTTGAGCGGCAGCCGCCAGGTACAGGTTTAGCTCCCGGGCAGTGTCTGTCCCCCCGGTCATGCTGCTAATCAGCAGAGGGGCCTGCAGGCGTTTTCCCAGAAACTGGCAACTGAGATCGATCTCGGGCAGCAGCAGCTCCGGCAGCGCCACGTGCTCGAAGAAAAACCGCTCAAATCCGGTGCGGATCCCTCTGGCGTTTACGTCCTGCCGCAAAACAATGTCCAGGTGATCCTGCTTACGTTCGGAGATAGGGGATGGAGAATCGGCCATGGTCTGGATAGAGGGCTGTCCAACCGGTAGCGGGCGAACAACATTGTCCGAAGGTGGCCCGCTGTCTATGATGAGGGCGGGATCCAACCTAGTAGCCATGCAACCTTTGCACATCTTGCTGGCAGAAGGCAACCCTCATCTGCGCAGCTTGCTGGGTTGGCATCTGCAACAGGCACGGCACCGGGTTTGGGAAGCGGAGACCATTCGCCAAGCCAAAACCCTGCTGCAACAGCAGCCTGTCCACCTCTTAATTTTGGATGCGGAGCTGTCCAGCCGTGCCGGACTCCAACTATGCCGGTGGGCGCATCGCCATTGCGATGTGTTGATCTTGCTCCTCTCCCAACAGGGAGCGGAAGCCGACATCATCGCTTGGCTGAAGGCAGGCGCAGACGACTACCTCACCAAGCCCCTTAGTCTGCCCCTTCTGGATGCTCACATTCAGGCCCTGACCCGTCGGCTGCGGCGCAGCCTTCCCCCCACCTTCCTGCAGTATGGGGATCTGAAAATCGACCTGGTGCAGCGGCGCGTCACCCTGGCCGGCCAAGGCATCGACCTCACCCCGCAGGAGTTTAGCTTGCTGATGGTGCTGATCCAGGCCGATGGGGATCCTCTCTCGCGGCAGGAGCTGCTGGAGCGGGCTTGGCCCGATTCCACCGCCAACCCCCGCACCATCGATACCCACATCCTCTCCCTGCGCAAGAAACTGGAGCGCGATCCGCACCAACCCCGCCTCATTCACACTGTGCGCCAGGTGGGCTACAGCTTCGGCATAGAGCCGCCTCCTCCCTTGCAGCAGCCGAGTCGAGCTGCTGGCGCAACTGCCCCAGGATCTGGGCCTCAACAGCGGCGCCGTAGAGCTGCTTCAAGTGTCGGGTGAGTGTGAAGAGATGCACTTGCAGTTGCGTGGCTGCCTAGATGCAGTTTTCGGCAGGCAGGGTGACAAGGTAAGCCTTCACCCCAGGGGTAACTTTTGGGGGAGCGCCAAGTGCTTTGCCGTCCGCAAGCCCATCGCAGCAACGCTGTTGCCCTCGCTTGAGGTCGTTGAGGACAGTGGCGGGGTGGCATCCGAGAAACTGTGCAATGCAGGGTGCGCTCCGGTGTTGTGCGGAGAGTCGAATGACAAGGGCGCGTGTACTTCGGTCGCTCAGCGGCTGTCTGGCAGGGAGAGACGCTCTCAGGCTTGGGTGAATCACTGCCTCTCCAAAGCGATTGTTTGTAGGGCGCAGGCAACCAACAGTCCTATTGCCTTGGAAGACTTGCCCCCCGGCCCCCCTGCCCCCCGTATACGAGGGGATTGAGGGGGGCGGTCGGAGCCGGTTAGTTTACTGCTGATGGCAAAACCTTGATCAGCAGCAACCGAGCTCCTGGGCTAGACCCCAACCCCAGAAAGCACCACCATCACCACCACCGCCGCAAAGATGATCAAAGCGTAAAACTGCGCCTTGCCGTTCTCCAGATATTTCATCACTTCGCCGCCGACCATGGTCGCCAGGCCCGTCAAGTTGACCACCCCATCCACAATGCGGCTGTCCACCTCCAAGGCCTCCCGCGCCACAAAGCGGGTGCCCCGCACAAAGACCCGCTCGTAGAGGTCGTCAATGTACCACTTGTTGAGGGAGAAGTAGTACAGGGGTTGCAGACTTTGGGGGAAGGTGCTGGGATCAATACGTTTTTGCCAGTAGATAAGACCCGCCAGGGCAATGCCGATCAGCCCAATGCCCACCGAGCTGCCCGCCATGATCAGAAACTCTGCCCAATCGAAGTGGCCGGCCAGCACCGCTTGCCACTCGGCGGCCACCTGGGCCCAACCAGTTTCTGCTGCAGACTCACCAGGCGCATGGATGAAAGCCTCGAAGAAGTTGGCAAAGGGAGTGCCCACCAAGCCGATCAGCACGGAAGGAACGGCCAGCGCCACCAGCGGAATCGTCATCGATGCCGGAGATTCATGCGGCTCGGCAGCGTGGCCATGCCCTTCGTGTCCCTCTCCCCCAGCTTCGGGATGGCTGCTGGGCTGGGGCTTTTCGTAAATGTTCATGGCTCCGGGACCATAGGCCGCCTCTTTCCCGGCAAACGCGTAGGCAAAAGCCGGCACCGGTCGGCCTTGGCTGACGGCCACCTCCTGCCGCAGCTTCAGGTTGGTGCCGCGAAACTCCCCTTCAAAGGTGAGGAAGTAGATGCGGAACATGTAGAAGGCGGTGATCCCCGCCGTGAGGAAGCCCACCCCCCAGAGGGCCGGGTTGCGCTCAAAAACCGCGGCCAAAATCTCATCTTTAGACCAAAAGCCGGCAAAGGGCGGGATCCCACAGATGGCCAGCGTGCCGATCAAAAACGTGAAGGCCGTAACGGGCATGAACTTGCGCAGCCCTCCCATCAGGCGCATGTCCTGGGCCAAGACCGGGTCGTGGCCCACCACCGCCTCCATGCCATGAATTACAGAGCCAGAGCCCAAGAAGAGCAGCGCCTTGAAGTAGGCGTGGGTCATCAGGTGGAACAAGCTTGCCCCATAGGCACCGGATCCCATGGCCATGACCATGTAGCCCAGCTGGGAAATGGTGGAGTAGGCCAGGCCCTTTTTGATGTCGTTTTGGGTGATGGCAATGCTGGCCCCCAAAAAGGCCGTGCCCGCCCCTGTCCAGGCGATGAGGTCCATGACTGGTGGGATCCCTTCCAGCAGCGGGAACATGCGCGCCAACAGGAACACCCCGGCGGCCACCATCGTGGCTGCGTGGATGAGGGCCGAAATGGGCGTGGGGCCTTCCATGGCATCCGGCAGCCACACGTGCAGCGGGAACTGGGCCGACTTGGCCACCGGGCCCAAGAACACCAACACCGCAAACAGGGCAACCAAGCTGCTGCTCACCGCGCCGTTGGCCACCATCTGCTCCACATTGCGAGCCAGCTCCTCGAACCCAAACGTGCCGGAAATCCAGTAGAAGCCCAAAATGCCCAGCAACAGCCCAAAGTCCCCCACCCGGTTGACGACAAACGCCTTCTGGGCTGCCTCCGCCGCTGCCTGCCGCTCGTACCAAAAGCCAATCAGCAGGTAGGAGCACATCCCCACCAGCTCCCAGAAGACATAGATTTGCACCAGGTTGGGGCTGACCACCAGGCCCAGCATCGAGGAGGCAAACAGGCTCAGGTAGGCGTAGAAACGCACATAGCCAGGGTCGTGGGCCATGTAGCCGTCGGAGTAGATCTGCACCAGAAAGGCCACCGTGGTTACCACCACCAGCATCATGGCGCTCAAGTGATCCACCACAAAGCCCATGTCCAGGGAGAAGGAGCCCGCCTGAGCCCAGGTGAGGGTTTTGAGAACGGTCTCATGGCCCTGCACTTGGCCGGCCAAGAGGGCAAAGGCGTGAACCATCGCCGTTCCCGTCGCGAACACGCTCAAGAAGGCGGCCAGAGAGCGGTTGGCCCTTGTCCAGGCATTGAACAGCAAAATGCCCAAGCCGAGTAAAAAAGCCGCCACCAACGGATAAACGGGGATCAACCAGGCGTATGCGTAGATGAATTCCATAGGAACTGGTGCTGAATGCGTCCTCTTGCAGTGATGAGCCCTTCTTGCTGGCCGGTGGCAATCTGTCTGTCGGGATCAGGGGCCTAGGCCGGCAGGTGCTCTGGAGCTTCTGATATTGTAAATCTTTGCAACACGATCAGCGCCCCCCCTGCAACCACCCAGTCCATGAGAGCAAAGATTCTTCTTCCCGATCAACCGAGATCCCCGCAGGAGAATCGGGAGATATCCTGAAGACTCTCCCCCAGCTCAGATCCGCAAGGCCTACGGCCCGCTGACGGGATCGGCTGAGACTGTCGTTGCCAAGATGACAGGGATCCCTTGCAAGCGCTACAACTAAAGGCTGAAAGCTGCAGACTGTCTGGAGAAAAGCCCATGAGCCTGAACTTGGTGACCTTGGTGGGGCGAGCCGGCATGGATCCGGAGGTGCGCTACTTTGAGTCGGGCAGGGTGGTGTGTACCTTTAGCTTGGCGGTGAACCGCTTCCGCAAAGGCGAAGACAAGCCCGATTGGTTCAACCTAGAGCTGTGGGGGCGCACCGCCGAGGTGGCCGGAGAATATGTGCGCAAGGGCAGCCTCATTGGGGTAACCGGTAGCCTCAAGTTCGATCGCTGGAAAGACAAATCCACCGGTGAGGATCGCCAAAGACCCGTCATTGCCGTAGATCGCCTCGAACTCCTGGGATCCCGTCAAGACCGGGAGGCTGACCTGCCCGCCGAGGAGCCGTTTTGATTTGTTTGAGCGTGAGCTCCGGCCAGTCGGCGCTTGCACTCCTGCACCACCGCTGTCAAATCCTGGCTGCACCAGGGATAGCGCAAGGGTGGCCGCCGGATGACCCACAGCGGGATCCCCAGGTTTTTGGCCACTGCCTGCTTGACGGCCAGCCCACCCGCTTCTCCAGACTCCTTGCTGATGACTACCTGAGGATCTAGACTCTGCCAAAGCCGCAGTTCCTGCTCAAAGCTGAGGGGCAGGCGCATTCCGATCACCCGCTCGGCAGGGATCCCGGCTTGCACCGCTTGGGGAACCGACTCCGGCAGCACCCGCGCCCACAGTTGGCAGCGATCCTGCCAGGGCCCAAACAGGGGCAATGCCTTCACCCCCACCGTCAGCAGCACCCGCCGCCCCGCCAGTACGCCATCCGTGAGCACCGCCTGCCAGTCCGGCGCCACCTGTACCCAGGGATCCAACGCCACCGGGGGGCGCTCGTAGCGCAGGTAGGGGATCCCCAGTTGGGCGGTCACCTGCATGGCCAGTTGCGAGATCTCCTGGGCGAAGGGATGGGAAGCATCTACCAGCACGCGGATCCCGTGTTCCTGTAGGAATTGTGCCAAAGATGGCGGCGAAAATCGCGTCACCACCACCTGGCCGGGCAGATCCCGATACAGCCTTCTTCCGCCCTCGGTGGTGACGGTGGCTATCCAAGGGATCCCCTCATGGCTGAGGACGTGGGCCAAGCTGCGGCTTTCGCTGGTGCCACCGATGAGGGCCACTTCAAGTGATGTACGAACCGAGCCCATGCTGTGTTGCCAAAGTTTGCTACCAGTGGATACGATCGAGGTCTGAAGGCTGGAGGCGAGTGCTCATGATCGAGATGCATGTGGCTGGGATCGCGGTCGACGCTGTCAACCAGGCTCCCATTGTCATCTTGCGCGATACCCATGAGCGGCGTGCCCTACCCATCTGGGTAGGAAGAGCGGAGGCCAACGCCATTCTGCAGGCGCTGGACGACCAAAAGCCCCTCCGCCCCATGACCCACGACCTTATTCTGAACTCCTGGAAAGCTTGGGGGATCAAGCTGGAGCGGGTTATCATCCACGCGCTGCTGGACAACACCTTCTATGCAGTGCTTGTTACAGTCTGCGGCGATAAAAAGCAGGAGATCGACTGCCGCCCCAGCGATGCCATTGCCCTTGCCTTGCGGGCCCATGCCCCCATCTGGACCGTAGAAGAGGTGATTGCGGAAGCTTCGATCCCGATGAACCAAGATGCCGACGAGGCAGAGCGGGAGGCCTTCCATAAGTTTGTGGAAAGCGTGACGCCCAAAGACTTTATTCGCAGCCACCTCCTCAGGGATCAGCCCACGGAATCGGATGGCTGAAGCCCTGTCTTCTCCGCTAGGACAGATGCTGAGCGGCTCCAAGAGCACCCTCAGCGCCGGCAGTTGCCTCTTTCCCTGTAGACAGTTCCCCTAGGCCCTTGAGTGCCGTTTTCAGGGGCGGCTTGCCTCCACCTCAGACTTGGCCGCAAAGGACGCCCTCGCGCCAGCCCAAGGGGAGCATTTTAATTCCTGCTTATCGGCCCTAGCCAAAACGCTGCCTGCTCGTGCGGAGGGATTTCTCTAGAAACCTTTGAGACCGAGGTTATACCGCTAACCGGGGATTGCTCTCTCTCCCTCTAGAGCTCCCAGGTGCATACGGCTCATCTTGGAACTCAGGGTGTTTTGCTTTGACACCCTGTTGCCGTCCAAGGCAGGCGGGCTTGCTTCAAAGCCACCGTCCCCCTGGCAAGAATGGCAGGGGAGTTTGCCCAGCTTGACAAAGGGAGTACCGACACCCTAGTTTCTAGCAAATTGTGCGGCTTGTGCGGCTAGGACGGCTTCATCGAGAGTGATCCTGCTCCCCTGGGGCAGTTGATTGGCTTGACTTTTCTTTATTGCGCCATTTGTCCGAGAAGTCAGCTCGTTTGCGCCTTCTACCCCTAGACCTGTGCCGCGCTTTTTAGCCAAAGCCGGGGGGTCGGAGCTGTGGGCCAAGCGGGGAGATCCTCGGTCTTGCTGGCATTTCGGCCTACAATCAAGCTAGAGCAGCCCTTTTTTAGCAAGCCATGCAGACTCTAGATCGGCCCAACGCGCCCTCTCAGCAGCCCTACCCAGAACCGGTCTACCCCCGTCGTCCTACCCGCACCGTAGCCGTAGGCAACGTGTTGATCGGCAGCCAGCACCCGGTGGTGGTGCAGTCCATGATCAACGAAGACACTCTCGACATCGATGCGGCGGTGGCGGCCATCCGTCGTCTGCACGAGGCGGGCTCGGAGATCGTGCGGGTTACCGTTCCCAGCATGGCCCATGCCAAGGCGATGGAGGCGATTCGGAGCAAGCTGATCCAAACCTACAAGCCGGTGCCGCTGGTGGCCGATGTCCACCACAACGGCATCAAGATCGCCCTGGAGGTCGCCCAATACGTGGACAAGGTGCGCATCAACCCGGGTCTGTTCGTCCTGGAAAAGCCGCAGCCCGGTCGCACCGAGTACACCCAAGCCGAACTGGAGGCCATCCGCAATAAGATCCGCGAAACCTTCACCCCCCTGGTGCAGACCCTCAAAGCTCAGAACAAAGCCCTGCGCATCGGCGTCAACCACGGATCCCTGGCCGAGCGCATGCTCTTCATGTATGGAGACACTCCAGAGGGCATGGTGGAGTCGGCCCTAGAATATGCCGAGATTTGCGCCGAGCAAGACTTCCACAACGTAGTTCTTTCCTTCAAAGCTTCCCGTCCGCAGGTGATGTTGGCGGCCTACCGGCTGGCGGCCCGCCGCTTCGATGCCTTGGGCCTGAACTACCCCTTCCACTTGGGGGTGACCGAGGCCGGCGATGGAGAATATGGCCGCATCAAATCGGCAGTGGGGATCGGGACGCTTCTGGCCGAGGGGATCGGTGACACCATTCGGGTTTCCCTAACCGAAGCCCCGGAAAAAGAGATCCCGGTGGCCTACGGCATCTTGCAGGCCCTCAACCTGCGCAAAACCATGGTGGAATATGTGGCCTGCCCCTCCTGTGGCCGCACCCTCTTCAACTTGGAGGAAGTACTGCAGAAGGTGCGGGCCGCAACCCAGCACCTGGTGGGCCTCGACATTGCCGTCATGGGCTGCATCGTCAACGGGCCGGGGGAAATGGCCGACGCCGACTACGGCTATGTGGGGAAAACCCCCGGCTACATCTCCCTCTACCGCGGAAAGGAGGAGGTGAAGAAGGTGCCCGAGTCGGAGGGCGTCCAGGCGCTGATCGAGCTCATCAAAGCCGATGGGCGGTGGGTGGATCCCCCAGAAGGAAGCCCAAGTAACTAAAACCAAAAGAGAGGGCAGCAGTCCACCAGCAGGTCTCCTTGCCTGCTAGCCTAGAAGATGCGTTGAACAGCTCCCAGTATGACCAGCACTCTCCCCACTCGCTCGTTTAACACCAGCCGCTCCAGGCAGATCTTTGCACGGGCGCAGCAGCTTATGCCGGGGGGCGTCAGCTCTCCGGTGCGTGCCTTTAAGTCGGTGGGCGGGGATCCCGTCGTCTTCGACCGCGTTGCCGGCGCCTACGCCTGGGATGTGGATGGCAACCAGTACATCGACTACATCGGCAGTTGGGGGCCGGCGATTGTCGGCCACGCCCACCCCGAGGTGATCGAGGCGTTGCGGCGGGCCCTGGAGAAAGGCACCAGCTTTGGCGCCCCTTGCGTTTTGGAAAACGAGCTGGCCGAGCGGGTGATCGAGGCGGTGCCCAGCGTGGAGATGGTGCGCTTTGTCAACTCCGGCACCGAAGCCTGCATGGCGGCGCTGCGCCTGATGCGGGCCTACACCGGGCGGGAAAAGGTGATCAAGTTCGAGGGCTGCTACCACGGCCATGCGGACATGTTTTTGGTCAAGGCCGGCTCGGGGGTAGCCACGCTGGGCCTGCCAGATTCGCCGGGGGTGCCCAAGGCTGCCACCAGTGCCACGCTGACCGCCCCCTACAACGACCTAGAGGCAGTCAAGGCTCTGTTTGAGCAGTATCCCGACTCCATTGCCGGCGTGATCCTGGAGCCGGTGGTGGGCAATGCCGGCTTCATTCCGCCGCAGCCGGGCTTTTTGGAGGGTTTGCGGGAGCTGACGCAAAAGTATGGCGCCCTGCTGGTGTTTGACGAGGTGATGACCGGCTTTCGCATCAGCTACGGCGGCGTGCAGGCCAAGTTTGGCGTCATCCCCGATTTGACCACCCTGGGCAAGGTGATCGGCGGCGGCCTGCCGGTGGGGGCCTACGGCGGTCGGCGGGAGATTATGGAGATGGTGGCGCCGGCGGGGCCCATGTACCAGGCGGGCACCCTCTCCGGCAACCCCCTGGCCATGACGGCCGGGATCCACACTCTGGACATCTTGCGCCGACCCGGTACCTATGAGTATCTGGAGCGGATTACCGAGCAGTTGGCGACGGGGCTGCTGCAGATTGCACAAGAGACCGGTCATGAGATGTGCGGGGGCTATTTGCCCGGCATGTTCGGCTTTTTCTTCACCGCCGGCCCGGTGCGCAACTACGAGGAGGCCAAGCGCTCGGATTTGCAGAAGTTTGCCCGCTTCCACCGCGGCATGCTGGAGCGGGGGGTGTATCTGGCGCCCTCGCAATTTGAGGCCGGCTTCACTTCCCTGGCCCACACCGAGGCCGATGTGGAGAGAACCCTAGAGGCAGCGCGAGAGGTGCTGCGCACGCTCTAGGGTTTTTCTCCCCTCTCCCCTTGAGAGAGGGGTTGGGGGTGAGGGAGCTCCCTTGCTGCATTGGGATCCCCGACCATGGCCGAGCACATCCACCGCAACTGGCGCATCACCACCCAAACTACCGACAAGGGGTTTATCTTTTGCTGCCAGCGGCTACGTCAGGATGGCTCAGTGGAGCCTGCTGCCAAAGCCTACGGCTACTTCCAAAATGAGGCCGAGGCGATTTTGGCGGGCATGGTCTGGATCGACCGGCAGCAACTTCCGGATCACCTGGACGGCTTGCTCTTCGACAACGAGGAGCCAGAGGGCTAGACAGAAGCTTCTTCGCGTACCAACTGTTCCCAGCCCAAGCCTTTGAGGGCGGCGTTGCGCCGCAGCGGGCGGGTGACCAACTCCAGCAGCGCCTGGGTGTTGCCGAAGCCGTGGATCGGGGCAAAGGTAAACTCCACCGACCATTTGGTGGTGATGCCGCGGGCCTCGAGGGGGTTGGCGTGGGCCATGCCCGTGATCACCAGATCCGGCTGCAGGGCTTTGATGCGCTGCAGTTGGTGGTAGTTATCCGGCTTCTCCACCAGGGTGGGCTTGGGCACCCCCATCTCCTCGCAGGTGCGCTCCAAGAGGGCCAGCTCGGCGGCTTGGTAGCGCTTGTCGAGGTAAGGGATCCCGATTTCCTGCACCGTCATGCCGCAGCGCACCAGGAAGCGGGCCAGGGAGACCTCCAGCAGGTTATCCCCCATGAAGAAGACGCTCTTGCCCCGCAGCAGGCCCAGGTACTCTTGAACTTGGGGGTGGCGCCACACTTCCGCTTCCCGCTCTGCCAGGCCTGGAGTCGGGATCCCCAGCTCGCGGGCAATGGCTTCGATCCAGGCGCGGGTGCCATCTGGCCCGATGGGAAAAGGAGCAGGGATGAGCTTGGCCTTTTTGCGGCGCACCAGCGTGGTGGCGGTGCGGCTGAGGAAAGGATTCACCCCCACCACATGGGTGCCCGGCTCGATGGCCGGCAGCTCCCCGTAGCGCTTGGCCGGCAGCCAGCCGGAGACGCGGATCCCGTATTTTTTCAGCTCCAGAGTGAGTTGGGTAACCACCGGATCCGGCACGGAGCCGAAGATGACCAGCGGCGGGTGGGGGTGGAAGCCCTCTTCCTCTTTCTTTTTGCCGGAGCGCAGCCCGTAGAAAAGGGCCTGCAGGCCGCCCCGCGTCTCCCGCTCCTCTTCCTGCACCTGCTCCGGGCAGCGCTGGGCCATGGAAGCCAACACCGTGTCTTCCCCCTGGGTAAAGGCGTAGTCGAGGCCGTTGGCCCGCGCCACCACAATCGGGATCCCGATCTCGGCCTCTAGCTTCTGTGCCAGGCCCTCCAGATCCATTTTGATGATCTCGGTGGTGCAGGTGCCGATCCAGACGATGACGCTGGGGTTGCGATCCCGCTGGATTTGCAGGCACAGCCGCTTCAGCTCCTCGTAGTCGTTGAGCTTGGCGCTGATATCTCCCTCTTCCAGCTCGGCCATGGCATAGCGCGGCTCGGCGAAGATCATCACCCCCATGGCATTTTGCAAAAAGTAGCCACAGGTTTTGGTGCCGATCACCAAAAAGAAGCTGTCTTCGATTTTGGGGTAGAGCCAGGCCACGCAACTAATCGGGCAGAAGGTGTGGTAGTTGCCGGTCTCGCATTGAAAGTGGAGGGTATTGGAAGTATCCACAGCAGCAGTCATCGTCGGCTCCTAGAAAAGGGTTTGTCAAGCTAGAGGGCGACCAACTGGGGCACGCCCACCAATTTTTCGCTCAGATCCCAGAGCAGCTTGGCCTTGGCCTCGTCCCCTGCTTCGTCCGAGACTTCTTGGTTAAAGGGCTTGGCATTCTTGCGTTGCCGGTTGCCCCAGCTCCAGTAGAACCCTGACTGGCGAAACTCGGGATCCGCCACCACCTGGGCCACCCGCTCGCCGGCCAGCTCCTGGGAGACATAGCCACCGGTGATGTTTTTTTGAAACCAGGGGAAGAGCTTTTGGAACAGGGGATAGTGATGGCGGAAGAGGCCTGTTTCCGCCACGCAGCCGGGGTAGAGGGAGAGGAAGGTGATGCCGGTGCTCTCGTGGAAGCGGCGGTGCAGCTCCCGCATGGTGAGGATGTTGCAGACTTTGCTGTCTTTGTAGGCCTTGACGGGATCGAACTTGCCGCCATCGGCCATGCTGATCGGCTCCTTGAAACCCTGGGCAAAACCCCGCAGATCCCCCAGGTGGGGTTGGGGCGGGATCTTGCCCCCCAGCTCCTTGGGGTTGTGGGTGACGGTGCCCAAGATCACCAGCCGCCGATCCGGGTAAGTGGAGCGCTTCAGATCCTCCAGCATCAAATGGCAGAGCAAGAAGTGCCCCAGGTGGTTGGTGGCCATGGTCAGCTCATAGCCCTCCGGGCTGCGCAGGGGCTGCTTGAGCAAGGGCATGTAGATGGCGGCGTTGCACACCAGGGCATCCAGAGAGCGGCCCGACTGGCGAAATTGCTCGACAAATTGCCGCACACTGGCCAGGCTGGCCAGATCGATCGGCATCAAGGTGTAGCTGCCCTGGGGGATCCCCACCTGCTGGGCCATCCGCCGGCCTTTGTCCAGATCCCGACAGGCCATCACCACGTGCCAGCCCCGCTTGGCCAAAGCCAAAGCCGCATACAGGCCGACGCCGGAAGAAGCTCCGGTAATCACCACGGTGGGTTGCGCTTGTGCTTGCATATCCAACTCCTCTGCCATGTCCTCAAGAGGGATTTCCTGCACAATCCATCTTGGAGTGGAAAGCGGGCCAGACAACGAATTGATAAGGTTTGCGACGGTTTTTCGAAACAATTGCTTCACTTTTAGACACACCGGCAAGCTGGCAGGCTTGGGATCCCTTACACCAGCGCCGGCTCCCGCACGGGGGTTTTGTAAAAGTCCGAAAGCAGGGCAAACAGCTCCCGATCCTCGGCAGGCCGGGGCACGATCCCCTCCGGGCGGGCCAGCAGCTCGTCGGCGATGTTCAGGTAGTACTGACAGACGGGCTCCAGGCTGGGATCCGTCTCTGCCATCTCGAAGAGGGTTTTGCCCTTCACCCGCGAGATGCGAATGTCCTCGACCAGTGGCAACACCTCGAGCACGGGCATGGGCACTGCCGAGACGTATTGGTCGATGAGATCCCGCTTGCTGGTGCGATTGCCGATCAACCCGGCCAGCCGCAGCTTGCGGGTTTTGGCCTTCTCCCGCACCGAGGCGGCAATGCGATTGGCGGCAAAGAGGGCGTCAAAGCCGTTGTCGGTCACGATCACGCAGTAGTCGGCGTAGTTGAGGGGGGCAGCAAAGCCGCCGCACACCACGTCCCCCAGCACGTCGAAGAGAATGACGTCGTATTCATCGAAAGCATTTAGCTCCTTCAGGAGTTTGACGGTCTCCCCCACCACATAGCCGCCACAGCCGGCCCCCGCCGGTGGACCGCCCGCCTCGACGCAATCTACGCCGCCATAGCCGCGGTAGATCACGTCCTCCGGGTAGATGTCTTCGTAGTGGTAGCCCTTGGCCTCCAGAGTGTCGATGATGGTGGGGATCAAAAAGCCGGTCAGGGTGAAGGTGCTGTCGTGCTTGGGATCACAGCCGATCTGCAGAACCTTTTTGCCCCGCTTGGCCAAAGCCACCGAGAGGTTGCAACTGGTGGTGGACTTGCCGATCCCACCCTTTCCGTAAACTGCCAACTTCACAGCACGTTCCTCCACAAGCCTGGCAAAGGCCATTATCGGCAGCCCATCCACCTCCTGAGAAGTGTTAAGAAGAGTTAAGGGAAGTCTAAAACAGGTTAAAGGAGTTTCCTAAATCGCTGGACAGACAAAATTCCGTCCAAAAGATTTTTAGAGCTAGATTTTAGCTGTTTATCAGCTTTTGTTTTTTGTTTTTGTATAAAAGTAGATCAAAAGCAAATGATGCCTCTCTCCTCGCCTCTGACGAGCGCTGACGACAAACGTCCTCCCGTCAACCCGATGGAGACGGCTGGCGGGATCCCTGTTCCCGGTGTGAGGGCGGGTCTCAAGAATTGTCTCAATGTCCAGAGGAGCGGCGGAATCGGCAATTCAAAAGGGATCCCTTAGGGATCGAAGGCAAAGGTCATCTGCACGGCCCCTGTAGAATCCACCTCAACCCTGCGCAGGAATTCCCGCAGGTAGGCGCGGCGCTCACTCTCGCTGAGGTCTTGCCAGAAGGGCGGGATGGAGAGAGTTTGGGCAATCTGGAGGAAGTTGGCGGGGGGGAGCTGTTCCAGCTTTTGGGCCAAGCGGGCCGTTTCCGCCCGCAACTGGTAGCAGCGCTGGGCCAGGGCAGGTTCGTCCATTAGTCCAGATTGCTGCAGCTCCTCCAGTTGTCGCAGCCGCTCGCTGTTGGCTTGGATCTGGGCTTGGAGCTGTTGGCGGGTTTGATCCAGGGCCTGCCGATCCAGGTTTTGGGCCCGCTGGGGGAGCTGTTGGCAGACTTGGCGGATCACCTCCTGCAGAACGGCGGCGTAGTGGAGGCTGTAGCGACAGGTTTGGCAACGCAGGTAGAGGTAGGAGGAGCCGTTCTTCTTGGCCTTGCGAGGGGTGGTTTGCACAATGCGCAGAAGGCTGCCGCAGACGCGGCAATGGACTAGGCCGGCCAAGGCGCGGGGGGCGCTGGCGCTGCGGCGCGGGATCTTTTGGTTGCGTTTGAGCCAGCGATCGATCTGGGCGGCCTCGGCGCGGCTGAGGAGAGCCGGGTGGGTATCGCGCAGAACGGTGCCGTCGGCGTAGGCCAGATCTCCACGATAGACCGGGTTGAGCAGCCAGTTGCGCCCGGTGGCCACCGAAATGCGCTTGTGGTGTTTTTCAGCGATGAAGCGCACCGCCTGGCGCAAGGATCCGTAGAGAAGAAAGTGCTGGAAAAAATCCTGAACAATGGGGGCTTGGCGGCGATCCAGCGCGTAGCGATCCCCTTCGCGGCGGTAGCCAAAGGGGGCAGGCCCAGGGGGAGGCTTGCCCGCTAGACGGTTTTGGGCTTGGCTGCAGCAGAGGCGGCGGCTCTGCAATTGATGGGGGAGCTCGGCCAGCAGCGGGATCCAATCGGCAGCAGCGCTGGGGGTGTGCAGGCCGGACTCGTTGACCAAGCTGAGGCGGAGCCCCGCTTGTTGGATCTGCAATAGCCGTTGGTGGACTTCCTCCACTCGATCCCCCAGATCCGCCAGGCGCACCAGCAGCACCTGCTGCACCGATCCGGCGGCAATGCCCTGCAACAGCTCTTCCAGATGGATGCGGGATCCCCAGTCGTGCCAGATGGGATCGGCCCCGTGTGCTTTCAACCAGGCCAGCTCCTGGTCTGGCCAAGAGGCATGGGCGGGCGTGTAGAGGTAGCCGCAAACGCTCATGGACAAGCAAACTCTCACCGCTGCTGTACCCGCACCCGACACCCCTCTTGGCCAGGGATCCCAGCTAGGCTAAGGGAGAGACAAACCGGCAAGCCTTGGCCGCCGAAGGCTCTCCGCAAGATGGCTTTACTCCACCGCCGCAGCCGCGTATTCCAGCTCCTCTTCCGAAACCTCCAGCGGCGCCTCCTCGACTTGTCCTTGCTTGGCAGCCCGCAGTTGCTCGCGGTACTTGGCCGCCATTTCTTCTGCTTTTTCGTAAACCAGCTTGGGATCTCGCAGCATGTCGCCGGGATTGGGCTCCAGTTGCTTGGTAGACAGCGAGATGCGACCCCGTTCTGCGTCTAGGTCGATGATCATCACCTTCACTTCGTCGTTGACGTTGAAGACGCTGTGAGGCGTGTCGACATGCTCGTGGGAGATCTCGGAAATGTGCAGCAAGCCAGAGACGCCGCCAATGTCGATGAAGGCACCGTAAGGCTTGATGCCGCGCACCGTGCCGACCACTACCTCGCCCACCTCCAGCTTGTTCATCTTCCGCTCCACCAGGGCGCGGCGATGGCTCAACACCAGTCGGTTGCGGTCTTCGTCCACCTCCAAAAACTTCAGGGGCAGCTCTTCGCCCACCAGCTCTTCCTTGGGCTTGCGGCTGCTGATGTGGGAGCCGGGGATAAAGCCGCGCAGTCCCTCAATACGCACCAGGGCGCCTCCGCGGTTGGTGGCAAAAATGGTGGCCCGCACCGTGGCGTCTTCTTTTTGTAGCTGCCGCACCCGCTCCCAAGCCCGCATGTACTCGATGCGGCGGATGGAGAGGGTCAGTTGCCCCTCTTCATTTTCTTCGGTGAGGATAAAAAACTCGCGCGTCTCTCCCGGCTGCAGCACCTCGTGCGGATCCTCTATCCGGCTGATGGACATCTCCTGCAAAGGCAGGAAGGCAGCCGTCTTGGCCCCAATATCGATCAACGCACCGCCCGGCTCCACCGAAAATACCGTGCCAGCTACAATTTCGCCAGGGCTGAAGTGATAGTCGTACTTATCCAAGAGGGCGGCAAAGTCCTCGGTGGTGAAACCTACATCGGCAGCAGCGGTGAATCGACTCATAGGGGTGTAACAGCAGAGCAGTTGATGCGAATTAGCAGTTGAACTTGTAAGGAACAGCTCCCATACTCGCTCACCCTCCCAGGCGGGACAGGCAATGGCTTGGGAAATACTATAGTAGCTTAAGAGGGCAGCTTTTGTGGCAAACTTCCTCGCGATCCTGCCAAGCTAGAGAGAGAGGGCCACAGGTGGGAGAGGGGCGATTGCACTTTATCGACCAGGCGGAAATTGAAGTGCAGGCGGGGAACGGCGGAGATGGCATTGTTGCCTTTCGCCGGGAAAAGTATGTGCCCGCCGGAGGGCCCTCAGGGGGCAATGGAGGACGGGGCGGCTCGGTGATCCTGGTGGCAGATCCCGGCCTGCAGACCTTGTTGGATTTTCGCTTTCAGCCGGTGATCAAGGCAGAACATGGGGCCAAAGGGGGGCCCAACCATCGCAGTGGCGCCAGTGGTGCGGATCGGCTGGTGCGGGTGCCCTGCGGCACAATGGTGTTCGACACAGAGACCGGCGAGCTGCTGGGGGATCTGGTGCAGCCCGGGGATCGGCTGCTGGTGGCTCGGGGCGGGAAAGGCGGCCTGGGCAATGCCCATTTTCTCAGCAACCACAATCGGGCTCCCCGCCAATTTACCAGGGGCCAACCGGGAGAGCGGCGACGCCTGCGCCTGGAGCTAAAGCTCATTGCCGAGGTGGGGATCGTCGGTATGCCCAATGCGGGCAAATCCACCCTGATCTCGGTGGTCTCGTCCGCCCGGCCCAAGATCGCCGATTACCCCTTCACCACCCTGCAGCCCAATTTGGGAGTGGTGCCCCATCCTGCCGGGGATGGGGTGGTGTTTGCCGACATTCCCGGACTGATCGAGGGGGCACACCGAGGGGTGGGGTTGGGCCACGACTTTTTGCGCCATGTGGAGCGCACGCGGGTGTTGATCCACCTGGTGGACGGCACAGCAGCAGATCCCGTCAGGGATTACCAAATCATTCAGCAGGAGCTGCGCGCCTACGGCCACGGGCTAAGCGACAAGCCGCAGATTGTGGTTTTGAACAAGATCGATGCCCTTGAGCCCCAGGAGGTGAGCGAGCGCACCCAGCGGCTGTCAATGGCTGCCGGTGCCCCGGTATCGGCCATCTCGGCGGTTGCCAGGCAGGGGCTGGAGCCCTTGTTGCAGCGGGTGTGGCAGTGCCTGGGCCGGGATCCGGATCTCCATCGACCCGCGGCGGCTAGCAAAATCCAGCCAGTTCGGGGGCAGGAGAATCTTAGAATAGGAGTGCCCCTGCCTTCCCAAAACTCAGAGATGAGCGGCTATGTATATCTCGGCGGAGGATCTGCCCCCCGATTTGCGCCAGATCAAGTTGGCCATTGAGCAGGCGGCCCAGGCGAGGGCGGGAGCTTGTGTGGAGCTGTTGATGCTCCTGCGGTTGTTGGAGGATCTGCACCGCACGATTTTGGAGGGGGCCTTCCGAGAGTCTTTGCCCAACACCCGGCAAGAGCTCTATCGGGTGCTTCAGGATTTGGAGGAAGCAGGCGACTGGCCCTATTTGCCTCGTCTGCATATTCAAGCGCTGATGCAACGGCTAAAAGATTGGCCGCAGGGATCCCTGTCGGTGCCGCCTACCCCTCGTTCTGGGGGAGTTGCGGAAGTGGTGGAAAGCCCTAGCCGCTCCGAGTCTTGAGGTTTTGCTTTTTTCTCCCGAATGGCCGAGTATTTTAAGCTCCATCCACAGCATCCCCAGGCCCGTTCCATCCAACGGATTGCAGCCGCTCTGCGGGAAGGGGCGGTCATGCTTTACCCCACCGATACGGTCTATGCCATTGGCTGCGATGTCACCCACAAGCAGGCGGTGGAGCGGGTAAGGCGTCTCAAGCGGCTTTCCAACGACAAGCCCCTCACCTTTTTGTGCCCTTCGCTTTCCCAAATTGCCCAGTATGCCCAAGTGAGCGATCCCGCCTATCGGCTGATGCGGCGGCTGATCCCGGGCCCGTTTACGTTTTTGCTGCCGGCCACCAAGCTGGTGCCCAAGTTGGTCATGGATCCCAAGCGGAAAACCACCGGCATCCGCGTGCCCGATTCGGCCATCTGTCAGGCGCTGTTGGCCGAGCTGGGCAATCCCATCGTCTCCACCTCGGCCAAGCTGGGCGGGGATCCCGTCGGCTCTTTGGAGGTGGGTTTTGACTCTGCTGGGGATTGGGAAGAGGGGGGAATCTTTACCGCCGAGGAAATGCGACAGTTGGAGAAACAGGTGGATTTGGTGCTGGATGACGAGGCTCCCTATCGGGCCCAGGTCTCGACGGTGATCGATCTCACGGGGCCGGAGCCGCTGCTGGTGCGGGCCGGCTTGGGGTACGAGCAGGTGGCGGATCTAATAAATCTAAATCTGAAGCCGGTGGAAGCGGAGGGTTGAGGGCAGAGGGATCCCGTGTTCTCTAGAATAGGGCCGGTGCCTGTGGAGTGTGCCCATGCCTGAGTCTTTGGCTGAGCAAAAGCTGGCCCTGTTGCGCCTGCTGGAGGGGGCTGACCGAGGCCGGAAGGTTTCCCCTGACCAGAAAGCCCAGATCTTGTCTCACATTGCTGCTTTGGAGGCGCTCAACCCCACCCCCAGGCCAACCTCTGTTCCTGAACAGTTGGAGGGGAACTGGCTTACCCTATTTACCACCAGCACAGACCTGCTGCGGCTGGCCCAGTTGCCCCTTCTGACCACCGGCGAGATCTACCAGTGCATTCGGGCCAAAGCTGGGCGGGTCTTTAACGTGGCGGAGATCCAGGGATCCGGCTGGCTGCAGGCTTGGCTGCCCCGGGGAGTTGTGGCGGTGGCGGCCCGCTTCTACCCAGAGTCGGAATGCCGGGTCAGGGTCATTTTCGAGCGCTTGGTGCTCGGATCCCAGGCCTTGATGAGCTACGAGATCGAGAGTTTTCTCGATTTGCTCGAGCGGGCTCCGGAGCGGATCCCGGCTATTCAAATCGATATCCGCCGCCGCGAGCCAACGGGTTGGCTGGATATCACCTATTTGGATGAAGACTTGCGGCTGGGTCGGGGCAGCGAGGGGAGTGTATTTGTTCTAAAGCGGGTCGGCTAGTCGGAGGATCCAGAGGACTCCGTTTCCGCCCTTTCGTGAGATGGGTTTTGGGTTAGGGTGGAGCTTATTTCCTGGAGAACTTGCAAGGCGCGGTAGGACTCTCGCAAAGTTTGCAGCTCCTGTTGAGTTTGCTCCAGTTGCCGGGCTTTTTGCTCCTGTAAGAAGCGCAGCCTTTGATTTTCGGACGCCGTGCGACGCAGAACGTGCTTGAGTTTCTGCTTCTGCTGCTGAAGCCGAGTCCGCCTCACCTCCAACTGCTGCAGTTGGATTTCTTGGAGTTCCAGTTCTATTTTCAGAGTGGCGACCTGCATCTGGAGTTGGCGAAGTTTTTGGTTGAGCTCTGGCTCTGGTGTGGGTTTTGCCGACTCAGGGCTTGGGGAAGAAGGTGATGACAATTCTTGTAGGGGCTGCAACTGTTGGGCCTTGGCCTGCGAAGCTTGATCCTGGTGCTGCTCGCCCTGCAGTCTTACTTGAGTGTGTTCGCTTACTTCGGTTTCAGTTTCCGTCTGCTGCTCAGCTTGATCAAGAATTTGTCGATCGCGGATCTGGGTTCGAGGATCCTCGTCAACCGACTGCAAAGGGAGAGAATCCTCCTCGGGTTGCCGAGGGTTGCCGCCATAATCGGCGGGATCAAAGGGAGACAGAGCCGCTACCAGCGAGGCCCGAAAATCAGTCCAGGAGCCCGACTGCAGACCCATCTGAACCACCCGCCAGGCCCCATAGGAGGCCCCAATTGCAGCCAGGAGCCCAGGGATCCCGGCCAAGGACAGGGAAACCTTGGGCAGGGTCGGCAGGATCTGATCCAGCAGGCCCACCACCAACGCGAAGACAAAGATCCCGCTCCCCGCGGCAGCGGCACCTGAGACCCAAGAGGAGCGGGAGAACATCATCGTTTCTGTTTTTTCGCTAGCAGAACCACCGGAGCAGGAGAACCAGAGGTCAGGTTCACAGATCGCCTGCCTGCATCTCAGTTTATCCCGCCGGCAGCCTCTGTTTCTCGCTTAGGGCACTTGCCAAGCCCGCTGGTGGTAGCTCTGCAATTCGGCCCAGGGATCCGCTGCTGCTGCGGGGGTATGGCCGTGGTTGTGGTGATGGTGAGAGTGATGGTGATGGGATCCGTGCCCATGGGAGTCATGGTCATGGTGATGAGTATGCCCCGCTCCCAGCTCTGCGCTCACCGCCAGGCGAAACTTGCAGAGGTGGCAGTTCATCAGGGTTTGGCCCTGGAGAGCTTCCTGCTCCAGTTGCTGCAGGCTGTGCAGCACCGCGTCCACAAGGCCCAATTCCGGCAGCATCAGCCAGTCGATCTCGGGGTATTGGCGTCGCCGTTCTTGCACCGCCGCCTCGATTTTTTTCACCAGCACCCCTGTAAAGAGAAAATAGGGCAGCACAACCACCCGGCGCGGCTGCCAAGAGAGGGCCCGCTCCAATCCCACGGGCAGGCGGGGATGGGTAATGCCGATAAAGCAAGTTTCCACAGCGGCAAACCCAGATCCTTCCCAAAGCAGCCGAGCCAGTTTACAGGCTTCGGCATTGGCCTCGGGATCGCTGGAGCCGCGACCCACAAACAGGAGCACGGTTTCTGCTTCTGGGATCCGCTGCGGTTGGGCGGCCATCAAAGCGGCCAATCGGTCTCGCAGCAGTTGCAGGATCTCGATGCGGATCCCCAACGGCCCACCGTAATGAATGCGCAACTGGGGATAGAGGGCCTGCAGGCGATCCAGTTCCATCGTCACATCGAACTTGTTGTGGCGCGCCCCAAAAAGCAGCAGCGGCAGGGCCACGATCTCCTGCCACCCTTGGGCCAAGCATTGTTCCACCCCCTGGGCAATACTGGGCTGGGCTAGCTCCAAAAAGCAGGAGATCACCGGCCGATGGGGGGTGAGGGATTGATAAACTTGGGCCAGCTCCAGAAAGGCTTGCTGCCCTTCAGGGTCACGGGATCCATGGCCGATGAGCAACAGGGGCAAGGCAGGAGAAGAAAACTGCCCAACCGCACGGGGAGGGGAAAAACTGAGGACATCCAACACAAAAAACTCCGTTCCTTGTGAATCGCAAGGGGTACAGGACAACGGCAGGTGGGTGTTCTGGCTGAGGGAGGGATCCCATCACAGTTGCGTCACAGTGGCGGACTTGCACCGCACTTTCCCCAGTCTGCCTGAGCCTTTTAGGTTAGCTTGCCGCTTGTCGTTCACCAAGCCCCCTGGGGGGGATGTCCTTGTCTGCCAGAAGATAGCCCTGAGGCATGAGCGGTACGGCAGACTCATGCTCAAAGGGCAGCAAAACTGTTGCCGCGCTAATCCCCCTTGCCCCTGGGAGAGGGCCTAACGCCGGCCTGCCGGTCTGTGGGCTCGAAAGTGTCGCAGGCGCAGGGCATTGGCGACCACCGAAACGGAACTCAGGGCCATGGCTGCCCCCGCCAGCATGGGGTTGAGCAGCCAACCGGTGAAGGGGTAGAGCGCCCCGGCGGCAATCGGGATCCCGAGCGTGTTGTAGATAAAGGCGAAGAAGAGGTTCTGGCGGATGTTGTTGAGGGTGGCCCGGCTGAGTTGAATGGCTGTGGCGACTCCCCGCAGATCCCCCGACATGAGGGTAATATCGCTGGCGGCCATCGCCACATCCGTACCTGTACCAATGGCGATCCCCACATCAGCTTCTGCCAGAGCCGGAGCATCGTTAATGCCATCTCCCACCATCGCCACCCGCCGTCGCGGTTGTCTTAGGCTGCGTATGTAAGCTGCCTTCTGATCCGGACGGACTTGGGCAATTACCCGCTGAATGCCTGCTTGCCGAGCAACCGCTTGGGCCGTAGTGGGGTTATCCCCGGTTAGCAGGATCACCTCTAGACCCATCTGTTGCAGCTGTTGCACTGCCTCAGGAGAGGTGGGTTTGAGCGGATCGGCAATGGCCAACAGCCCCACCAGACTCTGGGATTGCGCTACGCCGATCACCGTTTTGCCCTGGCTTTCCCAATTCTGAACCCGCTCTGACCAAGAGGGATCCCAGGGGATCCCCATCTCCTGTAGCCAGCTCAGCCGACCGATGCGAATCCACTGATCTTCCACCCAAGCTTCTGCCCCACTGCCTACCCTTGCCTGAAAGTGCCAGGCAGGAGGGATCACAATTTTTTCGGCTTCGGCTTTCTGCACCACCGCCTGGGCCAAAGGATGTTCCGAGTGCCGCTCCACTGCCGCTGCCAGGCGCAACACCGTCAGGGGAGAGGAGCCATTAGCCCAAATATCGGTGACAGTGGGACGACCTTCGGTCAGGGTGCCGGTTTTGTCCAAGACCACCGTGCGCAAGTCGTGGGCCAATTCCAGGCTGTCGGCACTTTTCACCAGGATCCCCAATTCCGCCCCTCGTCCCACGGCCACCAGGATCGAGGTGGGGGTCGCCAACCCCAGCGCGCAAGGGCAGGCGATGATCAGCACCCCAATTGTGTTCACCAAGGCCAGTGTCGGGTTATCGGCCAGCACCCACCAGAGCACAAAAGTTAGAACTGCCACCCCAATCACCGCCGGCACAAACCAGGAGGTGACCCGATCCGCCAACTGTTGAATCGGAGCTTTGGATCCCTGAGCTTCCTGCACCAAGCGCACGATCTGGGCCAGAACTGTGTCTTTGCCCACCCGCCGCGCTTCCATCACAAAGCTGCCCGTCTGATTCAGCGTTGCCCCAATCACCTCATCCCCCGCCGATTTGACAACAGGCAGGCTCTCGCCGGTCACCATCGACTCGTCGAGGGTGGAGGATCCCTCTAGGATTACCCCATCCACCGGCACCTTCTCGCCGGGGCGCACCCGGATCCGATCCCCCACCTGCACTTCCCGAATCGGAATATCCTGCTCCACCCCATGGCGAATTACCCTTGCCGTTTTCGGTTGCAGCCCGATCAGCTTGCGAATGGCCTCAGAGGTTTGCCTTTTGGCCCGTTGCTCCATCCACTTGCCCACCAGAATCAGGGTGGTGACCACCGCCGACACTTCGTAATACACATCGGGATGCAGTCCCTGCCGATGGAAAGAGTCGGGGAAAACCGTTGGGAAAATGGAATAGAAGAAAGCCGCGCTCGTCCCCAAGGCCACCAGCGTGTTCATATCCGCTGAACGCCGTTGCCAAGCGGCCCAAGCGCCTCGATAAAAATGCTTGCCCACCCAAAACTGCACCGGAGCCGTCAGCAGCAACTGCAACCCAGGATTGTGCAGCCACATGGGAAAGCCCGGGATGTCCATCCCCAGCATCATCGGCAGGGATCCGATCACCAGCACCGTGCTGATGCCCACCCCTATCGCCACCTTGAGCTTCAGTTCCCGTTCTGCGGCCCGTTGGGCGATCCGCTCTGGATCCGACAGATCGTCCAGCTGCCAATCCTCCTGGATAAGGCGCGCCCGATACCCCGCCCGCTCCACCGCCCGAATCAGCGCCTGCGGATCCACCAGCCTGGGATCCCCTTTGACGGTGGCCTGCTCGCTGGCAAAATTCACTGATCCGTGGGACACCCCCTGCACCTGAGTGAGGGCCTGTTCGATGCTGCGGGCGCAGGAGGCACAGCTCATCCCTTGCAGGGCCAACTGCCAAGTGCCCTCAGGAGAAGGCGCAGAGGCCGATAGTGCACCCGATGACCCTTTATGGGCAGACATGGCAACACCTTGTTGATGAAACGACAGCTACTCTCCACCCTGGGCAGGGCGAAGGCAGCCATCTGTACAGAAATTCAAAACAGACGCCCGACCGTTCCCGGCCCAAAATTGACTAGGCCGGGGGATATCCCACCTGGGTGAGGGCCTGCCGCAAATCGCTCACAGACCGCTCAGAAGTGATCCGCACCTGTTTGGTTTTGGGATCCCCTTCCACCTGCGCCTGGGGATCCAGTTGCCGCACCGCTTGCGCAATGGTGTCTATACAGGCCCCACAGGCCAGCTTGGGCACCGTCAAAACAACCTGCATCTTGGAAAACCCCCCCAATGCCACTGAAAGGATGCTAAACCTTACAGTGGGCTGGAAGGTCAAGAGGGAGGCTGAGGCTCGTCCATATTCCAGCGGTAGTCCACCTGATAGCCCCGCTGTCGCCACTCTTCCTCCAGTTGCACCTGTTGGGTGAGGGCTTTGCGCAGGGAGTTGATCAGCTCTTGCGTGCGGCCTCGGTTGCCAAAATCCTGTTCCTCTACTGCCGGAAAGGTTTGCCGCTCCAACACCCGCAGCAGAAATTCGTAGTGGATATGAGCCGGCACAGGAATACGTTTCATCGATCCAAGCAATCCTTAGAGATCAATTGTTCTCGCAGAGATCCATTGATAAATGGTTTTCATTCACTGAGATGACAACAGGTGGCGCACAGCTTGGCCGGGATCCGGCTGGGTCACCAGCGCTTCCCCCACCAGCACAGAGCGCACCCCCCAGGCCCGCAACTGCTGCAGATCGGCGGGGGTATGGATGCCGGACTCGCTGACCACAGGCAGATCGCCAAGGAGCTCCGAGTGGGCGGCCAACAGGTCGCGCGTTGTGTTCAAGTCCACCGCAAAGGTTCTCAGATCGCGATTGTTGATGCCAATGAGCACCCGTCCTTTGGCCTGTTGCAGGTGCGGCAAGGCCAAAACCCGCTGCAACTCTTGGCAAGTGTGCACCTCCAACAGAGCCGCCATGCCCAGTTGCTGAATGAGCTTGAGAAAATAGCCCAAATCCGCATCCGAGAGAATGGCGGCAATCAAGAGCACCGCATCTGCCCCCAGGCTGCGGGCCCAGAGGATTTGGTAAGGGTAGAGGATGAACTCCTTGCAGAGGATGGGGATCCCTACTGCCTGACGGATCCGGCGCAGATACTCGCCGCTGCCCTGAAAGAACCGCTCATCTGTGAGCACCGAGAGGCAACTGGCCCCACCGGCTTCATAGCTCTGGGCAATGGCTACCGGGTCAAAGGGATCCCGGAGGATGCCGCGGCTGGGAGAGGCTTTTTTGACCTCGGCAATCACAGAGATAGGGTGAGGCGACTGGGTGAGGGCCGCCACAAAATCCCGCACCGGCGGAGCCTGATCCAGTTGCCGTTGCAATTCCTTGAGGGGAAGCTGCTCCCGTTGCCGCTCCACCTCCTGCTCTTTATGCCAGACGATCGCTTCCAAAATGTGGCGCGGTTTGGCTTCCGGCGCTGTTGTCTGGTACACCTGAGAGGCTACGACCACCGGCGGGGCAGGAGAACGCCGACGAACAGAAAGCGGCTCACCTTGCAGCTCCATACAAACCCTGAGCAGAACCCTACACCACACCCTAGACTACCTTAGTGCTCCGCCACCGGTTTGAATAGCTACCCCAGGCATCCCCAAAACTCATCTGGCGAAGGCGTTTTTTTTACCCTATGGTTGAGTCTAGAAAGGTGGTGTAGTCTTTATGCGCCTCGGCGAGCCATGTTCTGGCGGCCGTTCATTTTTCCCCGGCCAGGGGCAGTGGCTCGGTGAGGTCAAGGCTGGTGCTGTCCATGCTGTTTTAGAGGAGTTCAGGCGTGCTGTACCTAGCAGAGCTATCCAAGCCGATTGGATTTGCCAAGTCGTCTCTGCAATTGCTGGCCAAGCAGCAGCAGGACAATACCTGGGTGGCCGTGAACGAAGAATCCATTACCTTGGAAGGCCGCATCGCCCAGGAGGCTGGGCGCTTCAAGGATGGGTCATTGGTGCTGGCGGAAATCTCCGGCAACCGTCAGGTCGCCCGCATCAGCGAAGCCGCTCGCCAACTGGTGACCTATCTGCAAAACTTCAGCCAACTTCAGCTCAGAGCCCGCAGCCAGGAGGAGGAGATCGAGGTTTGGAAACAGTCCCTCACCTTTCAGGCGCATGAGCTTACCCGCCGCGAGATGGAGCTAGCAGCTCAAGAAGAAGAGGTGCAGCGGCTGTATGAGCAATACAAGAGTGTGGAGGAAGATCGCAAACTTCTGGACAGCCTCAAAGAGGAACTGGCAGCCCAGCAAGCTTACTTGGCTGAACAACAGCGCCTGATCGGAGAGCAGCGGGAAGCTCTGAATCGGCAGCGGCAAGAGTTGGAAGCCCAGTTGCAAGAAGCTCGCTCCAGCCGCTTGGGGGAGGCAGAAGCAGCGCAGCTACAGGCTTTGATGCAACAGCTCCAGGAGAGTCTGCATCCGGCTGGAGATCCCTTGGCGCTTCTGCAAAGCTTGAAAAGCCACATTCAGCAGCAGCAGGAGCACTTGAATCAACAGATTGCCCAACTGGAAGCAGAACGTCAGCAGGCCCAGGCCCGGCAAGACGAGCTGGATCGAGACTACCGCGCTTGGCAAGAACGCCACACCGCTTGGTGGGGATCCCAACGATCCCTGGAGCAGAGCCAAGCCGAATGGCATGCCCGCCAGGGATCCCTGCGAGCCCATCAAGAGCACCTGCAGAGGATTCTCCAGCAGCTGCAATCTCAAGAGAGCCTATACCAGAAAGCCTCTCGTCTGGTGCAGGAGTACGACTTCATCGTCGATGGCAGCAGCAACGGCGGGTCAGGTGCCTCAGGGTCTGCGATCTCGGTCGAGGAGCTGGCGGCCTTGGTGAGCCAACTGCGCCGAGATTACGAGCAGCGGGCAGCCCAAGTCAGCCAACAGCGGGCCGAGCTGGAGCAAAACCGGCAAACCCTGCGGGAGCTGCAAGAGCGGCTGGCCACCGCCTCTCCGGAGGAGCGGTTCGACATCGAACTGGATATCGACTACGCCCAGTCTGCCTGCAGCGCCCTAGAGGAAGCCCTGCTGCCTCAGGAGAAAAACCTGCAACGGGAATACGAGGAGCTGGCCCGCCAGGAAGCCCGCCTTAGGCAGCTTCAAAATCAGGCTGCCGCCCCAGTTCAGGTCGATATCGGGCCGATCCTGGAGCAGATCGGCAGCCAGAAGCAGGAGCTTCTCCAAGAAAAAAGCCGCCTGCAAACCCTCGTCCACCAACTGGAATCCTCTCTGCCCTTTCAACAAGAGCAACTGGCCCGCCAGCAGCAGGAATTGCAGCAGCAGTGGCAACAGTTGCAGCAAGAGGAGGGATCCCTGCGGGCCCGCACCCAGGCGATGGCAGAAACCTGGGGCCGCCTCAACCATCTGCAGGCCACCCTCTACCCCGAGCGAGATCGCTGGGCGGAGTTAGCGGAACAACTGGCTCAGTTGGAGGCAGAGCTGGCTCAATATCAAGAAAGGGGCTCCACGGCCAGCGCCCATGTCCAGCAGGTGCAATCGCTCCTGGCCGCCCTCACCCAGCGGTAAGGAGCTGTGTCCTGTCGTCTTCCCAAGCAGGCAGGCAGTGCCCACACATTCCTTTTGACACAAAAGGATAGCTTGGTAGCCCCGTACTTGAGGACGGGGCGGAAAAGCCCTTGAGCCACTTTAGTTGCTTCTTTAGAGCTTCTCCAGGAAAACAACCTACTGCGGTGCCAAACCCGCGCGGCAATGACTAACCTGGAGGAACTGAAGTCCTCCGAAGTAAGCAGAACTTTGAGGTTATGCCTCAAAAGACTATCTAGGGGCGTCTTGACAGCGCCTTCGCCAGTCCATTTTGGGCTGCGTAAGAATCCCCTGCCTTCAGGCGCTGGGAGTGTCAAGGGCTTGACGGCCTCAACCAAAGACAGCAAATCTGGTAAAATTCGGTAGCGCCTTGTAGATAGCGGGATCCCAACTTCTCGAGGCAGAGGAGCAGCGGAGATCTCCGCATTTTATCTGTCAGGAGTGTTCCAGTGTGAGGTCAGCTCGTGCGAATTGCAGTTGATGCGATGGGAGGTGACTACGCTCCCGAAGAGATCATCAAGGGCGCCCTGCTGGCCCATCGCTATCTTCAGGTGGGGATTGCGCTGGTCGGCCGTCCAGACGCGCTTGAGCCTTTCTTGCCCCGGCCCCTGCCTCCTGGGATCACCGTCGTGCCCGCTGAGGAGGTAGTGGGCATGGCGGAAGAGCCCCTGGCGGTGCGCAGGAAGCCGCAAGCCTCTATCAACGTCTCCATGCAACAGGTGCGCGCCAAGCAGGCAGATGCAGTGGTGGCTGCCGGCAACACTGGGGCTACGATGGCCGCTGCCTACCTCAACTTGGGCCGATTGGCGGGGATCGACCGCCCGGCCATCGGTGCTCTTTTGCCCACTTTGAAGGGCAAGCCGGTCTTGCTTTTGGATGTGGGAGCCAACGTGGACTGCCGGCCCCGCTTCTTGGAACAATTTGCCCGCATGGGATCCCTCTACTGCCAGTGCGTGCTGGGGATTGAGAAGCCGCGGGTGGGCCTGCTCAACATTGGCGAGGAGCCCAACAAGGGCAACGACCTGGCCCTGGCCACCCATCAGCGCCTGACCCAGTTGCCGGGGATTCACTTTGCCGGCAACGCCGAGGGGCGAGACGTGCTGACGGGGGACTTTGATGTGGTGGTGTGCGACGGCTTTGTGGGCAACGCCCTGCTCAAGTTTGCCGAGAGCGTCGGCCAGGTGATCACCCAGGTGCTGCGGGAGGAGTTGCCCCGCGGCTGGCGTGGCAAGCTGGGCTGCTGGCTGCTGCAGCCCAATCTGAAGCAGGTGAAGCGGCGCATGGACTATGTGGAATACGGCGGCGCTTTGTTGCTGGGGGTGAACGGCATCTGCGTCATTACCCACGGCAGCTCCAAGGCGGCGATGGTCTACCATGCCATTCGCCTGGCCAAAGAGGCGGCGGAGCAGAAGATCCTACAGCGGCTGCAAGCGGAAATGGCCGACTCTCACCCATCCAAAGTCAATGCCGGAGAGAATGCTCCTCCTCTGGCCTCAGCCTCTAACCCCAGTCCAGAAGCCCTGCCGGTAGGATCCCTGGATCGGGTGGAAGGATAGCGTTCATGCCCAGCAATGGCCTCCCGAGCGTGCGGCTGGTGGGGGTGGGGGCTGCCCTGCCGACTCCCTGCCTGAGCAACGACGACCTCAGCCAGATCGTGGAGACTTCCGACGAGTGGATCTGGCCCCGCACCGGCATTCGCCAACGGCGCATCCTGCCCCCCGACCTCAGCCTGGTGGATTTGGCGGCGCAAGCGGCAAAGGCTGCCCTGGCGCAGGCCGGCATCCCGCCCCAGGAGCTGGATCTAATCCTCCTGGCCACCTCCACCGGCGTCGATCGCTTCGGCTCCGCTCCGCGGGTGCAAGCAGCGCTGGGGGCGACACGGGCGGTGGCTTTTGACCTGACGGCAGCCTGTACAGGGTTTGTGTTTGCTGTGGCCACGGCGGCCCAGTTTCTGCAAACCGGGCTGTACCGGCGGGCGCTGGTGGTGGCGGCGGACGTACTCTCTCGCACAGTGGACTGGACAGATCGCACCACCTGTGTCCTATTTGGGGACGGGGCAGGGGCGGTGGTGCTGGAAGCCGCAAGAGAGGGGGACGGCGGCATCCTCAGCATCGAGCTGCGCAGCGATGGCAGTGGCAGCGAGCTGCTCAGCCTGGCCATGGCCACCGAGGCCAGGCCCCTGGTGGGATCCCTGCAGGTGGGTCAATACCACTGCTGCCCCATCGCCATGAACGGCCGTGAGGTGTACAAGTTCGCCGTCCAAGCGGTGCCGGAGATTATCGAGAAGGCTCTCTTTCGAGCTGGGATTGCCGCAGCAGCCGTGCAAGGCTACTTCATCCACCAGGCCAACCAGCGCATCCTCGATGCTGTGGCCAAGCGGCTGCAGTTGGATCCCCAGCGGGTGGCCAGCGTTCTGGAGCGCTACGGCAACACCTCCGGCGCCTCGGTGCCGATTGCGCTGGCCGACTGGATTGGCCAAAGGCGGTTTGGCCCTGGGGATTTGGGGGTGATGGCTGGCTTCGGCGCCGGCCTCACCTGGGGAGCAATTGTCTTTCGTTGGGGCAGATGAGTTGGAGAGTATTGAACTGATGAGCGTTGCCTGGATCTATCCCGGTCAGGGATCCCAAGTCGTGGGCATGGGAAGGGATTTACAAGATTGGCCAGGGGCGGCCCGCAAGTTGGCTGTGGCCCGCGAGGTGCTGGGATGGGATCCCCTGGCGCTCTCGGAAGAGCAGATCCATCAGACCGGCTACACGCAGCCGGCTTTATTCACTGTATCGGCCCTGCTGACGGACTATCTCTACGCTCAGGGTCAGGCTCCCGCCTGTACAGCCGGCCACAGCTTGGGAGAATATAGCGCCCTCTACGCCGCGGGGGTATTTGATTTTGAGACTGGCCTGCGGCTGGTGGCGCTGCGGGGCCAGTTGATGGAAGCTGCAGGGGATCCCCCCGGCAGCATGGCGGCGCTGATTGGGTTTGATCGCGACAAGCTGGAGCACCTGTGCCAGATGACTCCCGATGTGGTCATTGCCAACGACAACAGCCCGGATCAGGTCGTGATCAGCGGCTCGGTCGAGGGGGTGCAGGCCATCTGTGAGCAGTTGCAGGCCAAGCGCACCGTTCCCCTCAAAGTCAGCGGCGCCTTCCACTCGCCCTTGATGCAGGCGGCGGCGGAAACCTTTGCCCACACCTTGCGCGAGGTTGACTTTCAGGCTCCGCGAGTGCCGGTCTACAGCAATTGCACGGCTGCCGCTAGCCGAGATCCCCAGGTCCTCAAGCAGGCACTGCTGTCTCAGATGACTGCCCCAGTCCGCTGGCGAGAAACGGTGCTGCAGATGGCCGCCGACGGCATCCGAGAGGTGTGGGAAATCGGCCCTGGCAATGTGCTGACGGGCTTGGTGAGGCGAACGGCACCTGCCCTGGGACGGTGCAACATCAGCAGCCTCAGCATCGGCTAAGGGATCCCGGCAGCCCTGTTGCTGCAAGTTGCGTTGCTAGCTCCTCAAGGGAGAAGGGCTGCGGGTGAGGAAACCTCCCCAAACAGCAGTTAGGATCAATGAAAACCTGTTTCTGGGGCCGACGATGCCGTCTTCTCCCCCTCGCCAGCTTTGGGTCAATGCTTTTCCCGCTTTGGCTGGCCTTGCCGTGGCCCTCGGCAGCCTGGGATCCGGCGGATCCCTGTGGCAGTCGGGGGCAGCCGCTTTGGCTACGGGCATGACCGGCTACCTCGCCTCCGCCCTGGCTGGGAGTGAGTCCAAAGCCAAAATCCACCTGCTGGAGCAATCTCTGGAGCACCTCAAAAGCCGGCAAGAGCTAGGTTTACAGCACCTGCAAAACGAGCTGGCCGATCTGCGGGCTGCTCTTGCCAATTGGACACCCCTTCGGCAGGAAGAGAAAGCCGGCGATGGAACTGATGCTCAAACCTATTTTGAGTTGGGATCCCAGATCCAAGCTCAGCAAGAATTGCTTTCACAATTGCGTACAGAAGAGCAGAATCTAAAAGCCTCAATAGAAGACTTGCAAGCCAAAAAACAAGAGCTTGTACAACTTTTGAAAGAGTACGTTGCGAAAATTGACCAACTCCGCTGCAAACGGGATCTTTTGGCCCAAGAGATCGCCCGCCTTAATCAAGCTCGCCAAGCAACAGGCTGCAGCAACTTTGCCGCCCACCCCTCTGGGTTTGGAAAGGGATCCCTGGGCTTCAGCTCCGTTTCTGCCACCGCCTACGACGAAATTCTTGCAGCTATTGAGGAGCGAGTAAACGACTTGGACGACATGGCAAAAGCGATGGCAGAGCTGAGCTCGCTCGAGGGCAGATGGTAGCCTATCAGACGCCTTCCGAGTCCGGATCTATTTCATGAATTCGCCGCAGGGATCCCTTATTAAAGGCCGGGAAGCGTAGATAGGGGTACTGTTCCTTGGCCTGCTGCAGCTCTTGAAAGGCGGGGGCCAGGTGGTCTTGGGGGGAGATCCCTGTCACGACACACCAGATCTTGGTGCGTGTCAAGGCCACAAAAGCTTGGTTGCGCCGGCGCAGTTGCTCTTCCACACTGAGCCCCGGTTCGGTGGCGTTTTGAAACTGGCAAACGTAGACTTTCCAAGCTTCATTGCCTTTGGCCCGGAAGATCCCCGCTAGGGTGACATGCCCCGGCAAGCGGAAAATATCCTGACCGGCATCTTCGCCGGCTATGAGAGCTCTAATTCCTCTTTGTTTGAGCTTGGCCTTCAGGCTTTCCCAATAAGGTCTGCTCTTCTTGAAGCTGCCTACACCGGTAACCAGGAGATCCTCCGGCTGAAAACTCCACTGCTTCAGGTCGCGCTCGATTTGTTGGGCAATCCAATTCTGCTCCTCTTCCTCAGAAGGGAAGGTGCGCCAGATTAGCAGCGATTGCGGATCCACCTTGGGCTCAAAGTCTTCTTGATCGATGGGATGGCAAGCCTTGCGGGTGAGGGTAATTGTGGATCCAGGCTTACGAAAATCGCCTTCTACCACTTCGTAACCTAAATTTTCCCACTGCCCTTTTTGAGTAACTCCCTGCAAAGGCTGGTCTCCACGCAAAAGACCCATGTTGATGGCATGGGCAGCCATGAGAATAATCTTCGGAGTGCGGTAGCAATGGGGCAACACAGTGGCCCGCCCTCCCAACTGCACTTTGGGCTTGCCTGTCTCGTCGCGCCCGAATAGCTCGGCTATTCCTGGCACCGTCAGCGAGCCAATGCCCTGGGCTTCGTCATAGGCCCAATAGAGCCGTTTGGGATCCCGTAAAGCCCGATAGGCTAAACGGTAAAAGGCAGGGGGCAAATCTTGACCTTCATCGATCAAAATAACATCGAAGAGCTGAGGGATTTCCTTGGCTTCTTTTTCTAACTTTTCGCAGACGTAGTCGAAGGGCTCAGTTGTATAGTCATTTTTATCCCTTAGCTCTGCCTTTGCCCGCTCCAAGCTTTTGGGCGTTAAGCCACATTCGTTAGCGAGCAATCGATAGAACCCAGTTTGATTTTGGGATCCCCAGGCGTGCATCACCTGGATCTTTTTCCAGTCCGGCTCAAGGTCAAACTTGCTCTGACAGACCTTTGAGATTTGCTCGCGAATTTGGTGATAGAGAGAGCGGGTGTAAAAAACTACCGCAATGTCCCAATCGGGGTGGTCGGCGTGGATCTTGGCCGCTCTGCGAGTCAAGACTACCGTTTTGCCTGTCCCCGCCAGGCCCCGCAACCGCTGTGGCCCCTCAGGATATTGGGTGGCAATTTTGCGTTGGTCTTCATCAAGCTTAAAGATCTGCTCTTGGACGCGACGGATCACCGCCTGGGGATCGTAGCTGTAAGATATTGGGTCATCGCCGGGATCCCCCAACTTTATTCCCAACGTTTTGAGGATCACTTCCCATTCTGTGGCGTTGAGAGGAGCGCCATTGGCCTTTTTGGCCGCATACAGAGTCTGCCGCAACTGCTCTGGATGCTCCAAATCATCTGCAAAAAGCAGCGCCCCGAGAAACGGGGGATCCCCGAAGCGCTCCTGCCATTCTTGTCGCCGAATGCGAGGCAAAGCCAGCCGATATTGCCAGGCAACGCGAGCTTGGAGAGGCCGGGTTTCCGGATTTTGCTGCAGCCAATTCTTGATCTGAAACATTTGGTTATCGGCCTGCCCCAAGGGGGTCTCGGTTTCCCTGTGCCACTCCCGCATGCGCCACTGGCTGCCGTCGATGGCTTCGATATTGTAAAGGTTGCAGCCCTTACACTCGAAAACCCAAAAGCCCAGTTCAAAATGAATCAATAGGATGTCGGGCTTGGCCGTGACGTGGCCCTGATGGTTATAGATACTGAACTGATGGAGGAGGTAGCCGGGATCGGATCCCAGGGCCTGCCGCAGCGCATTCCAAACCACTGCTTCCGCAGCTACCCCAGGTAAGCTGTCGTCCAGAGCGCCGTCGGGTTGAAAGTGCATGGGGGATCCCTCGTTTTCCAACTTGAACCCAATGTACAACAGGAAACCTGAGCTCTTGGGGAAGGATCCAAAGCCCCTAAAGCAAAGACTCAGGTCGGATCCGGGGATCCACCCACATCAAGAGCAGATCGGCCAACAAATTGCCCAGAATGAGCATCACGGCCCCCAGCAAAAGCCCGGCCATCACCACGTTGATGTCGAAGCTCTGGACCGCTTCCAAGAGCAGCTTGCCCAGCCCCGGCCAGTTGAAGAAAAACTCGGCAATAAAAGAGCCGCTGAGCAAATTGGCAAACTCAAAGCCCAAGATCGTGATCAAGGGGTTGACGGCGTTGCGCAATGCATGCAGCCAGATCACCCGCCATTCCGGGATCCCACGCGCCCGCGCCGCCTGGATGTATTCCTGCCGCAGCACGTCCAAGAAGTTGCCGCGGGTAATCCGCTGCAGCCCGGCAAAGCTGGTGATGCTCAGGGCCAGCGTGGGCAAGAGCAGGTGACGGCCCAGATCCAGCAGCTTTCCCCCCCAACCCAGCTCGGCAAAATAAACACTGGTCATCCCGCCCACCGGCAGCCAGCCCACGTTTTGGGCCACGATCAGCAGCAAAATGGCTAGCACAAAGCTGGGCATGGCCTGCCCCAGGTAGCTGAGCAACTGCAACGCCCGATCCAGAGGAGTGTTCTGCTGCAGCGCCCCCAGGATCCCCAGCGGAATGGCGATCATCCAAGTCAGCAAAACGGAGCACACTGCCAACAGCAGGGTGGCGCCGGCGCGGGAGAGGATGAGCTGCGCTACTGGCACGCGATAGGTGTAGCTGACGCCAAAATCCCCCTGCAGCAGATTGCCCAGCCAGGTCAAATACTGCCAAAGCAAGGGTTTATCCAAGCCCAGCCGCGCCTCTTCCTGGGCGATAAACTCCTGGCTGATACTGGGATCCGCCCGCAAGGGATCCAAAAAATCGCCGGGGGCCAGTTGCAGGAGCAAAAAGCTGAGCACCGTGATCAGCAGCAGCACCGGCACCGCTTGGACCAGCCGCTGCAAAACAAGGGCTAGGGGAGGCCAAAGGCTGAACACCCGTCCAGCAGGGGGAGAAGAGGTTGCGGCCACAGGCAGAAGTCGAGTTGAGCGAGGTCCAAATCTCCCTGGGAGTGGGATCCCTGTCGAACTATGCTGCCATTCTCGCGGCCAAATTTCCAGGTTGCTGCCTGGCTTGGAACAGGGCGCAGTTGCCCGTTAGGGGAATTGGGGGTTAAGCCAATCCGGCAGGCGCAAGCTAAGGCGGTAGACTAGTTAGAAGCTTTTTCGATGAGTTGCCGTTGGGAAGATCTCTTGCGAAACCTGTTTCTTACCGGCGCTAGCGGCTGTCTGGGGCATTATGTGTTGGAGCGCCTGGCCCAACAAAGGGATCCCGAGTTTCCGGAGCAGCCCGCCTACCACCTGTACATTCTTATCCGCAACCCCAGCCGCCTGCGGTTGCCCCCGGAGCGTTTGCCTGCCCCCATCACCCTGGTGGCCGGCGATCTCCTGCGCATTCGGGAACACGCCGCCCTGCTGCGGCAGATGGATGGGTTGATCCACATGGCGGCGGCTTGGGGGGATCCCACCCTGACCTGGGCGGTGAACGTCACCCACACCTTGGAGTTGCTCAGCTTGTTGGATCCGGAGCGCTGTCAGCAGGTGATCTACTTTTCCACTGCCAGCCTTTTGAATCAAGCGTTAGAACCTTTGGCCATCGCCGGCCAGGCCGGCACCGACTACATCCGCAGCAAGTACGCGATGCTGCTGCGACGGCAGGAAAGCAGCTTCTGGCCAGATCGCCTGCTCACCCTCTACCCCACCCTGCTGTTTGGCGGCAGCCCCCACCACCCCTACTCCCACATCACCGCCGGCCTCAAGGAGGTGCTCCGCTGGCTGGATTTGATCCGCTTTTTGCGGGTGGATGCCAGCTTCCACTTCATCCACGCTGCCGATGTGGCCGAGATGGTGGCCCATTGGGTGGCCCATCCGCCGGGGGGAGGGGATTGGGTGTTGGGCAACCCCCCCTTGTCGGTGGATGAATGCGTAGAGCAGGTGTGCGCCTATTTTAAAAAACGGATTTATTTCCGCCTGCCCCTGCCCATCGGCCTATTTCGCGCCCTAGCCTTCCTACTTCGGGTGCGACTTTCGGCCTGGGATGAGTACTGCCTGCGCCACCGCCACTTTGTCTATCCGGCCCTCTCCCCAGCAGCGCTGGGCTTGCCCTGCCGCTTCCCTACCGTAGCCTCTCTTCTCGACGCCTACCTCTAGGCCACCTTTGATAGAGTCACGCAACTCCCCTCTCCCCAGGGGTAAGGGATCCCGACAGGGATCAGCCGGCAGAGGCCACTGCTTCTCTGTGAGCCAAGCCTTGAAGCTGAGCAGCAATGCGCTCCCGGTCGAGCCTCTGGCCGATGAACACCAGGCGGGTCAACCGCGGCTCTTGCGGGCGCCAGGGGCGGTCGTAGTAGGTCTCAAATCGGGATCCCACCCCCTGCAGCACCAGGCGCATCGGCTTGTGGGGCACGGCCACAAACCCCTTTACCCGGTAGAGGCATTCCTCTTGAGCCAGTTGACGCAGTTGGGCAACTAGGGATCCCGGCTCATAGCTGCCCTCCAGGCTGAGGCAGAAAGACTCAAAAGCTTCGTGCTCGTGCTCCTCCTCGAAGTCGTGGTGGCTGGGGCGGCGCTCCAACTGATCCTCCACCGCCGCCTGGAAGCCCAAGAGCACTTCTGGGGCAACCTGGCCCCGCTCACAGGGGAGAACTCGAACCTCAGGGCGCAATTGTTGCCGCAGCCAGCTCTCCACCTGGGTTCGCTCCTTCGGCGTGATCTGATCCACCTTGCTCAGCAGCACCAAATCAGCGCAGCTCAACTGATCCTCAAACAGCTCCTCAATGGGAGTCTCGTGATCCAGGCTCTCATCGGCCTGACGCTGCGCCTCCAGCGCCGCCAGATCCCCCACCAGTTGCCCAGAAGCCAGGGCCTGGCCATCCACCACTGCAATCACCGCATCCACCGTGGCGCCGGTGCGAATGGTGGGCCAGCGGAAAGCCTGCACCAGCGGCTTGGGCAAGGCCAATCCTGAAGTCTCAATCAGGATGCAGTCCAGCTCTGCCCGCCGCCGCAGCAGAGCCTCCATGGTCGGCAAGAACTCCTCCTGCACCGTGCAGCAGAGGCAGCCGTTGGCCAGCTCCAGAATGGGGATGGAGCCCCCTCCCTCGCAGAGTTGGCAATCCCGCAGCAGTTCGCCGTCGATGCCCACTTCGCCAAACTCATTGACCACTACGGCGATGCGGCGGCCCTGGTTGTTGAGCAAAAGGTGACGGATCAAAGTGGTCTTGCCGGATCCCAAAAATCCGGTGATGACCGTAACCGGAACTTTGTGCATCTTGATTTGCGCATTCGGCCTTCCCAGTCTCTACCCGTGCTTCCCTCTCTGTCCATCCCGGCAGGGGGGATCCCCAAAAAAAGGCCCCCTGCCGGGGGCCAAAGGTTGTGATCTCCGAGAGACTTCCGGGCTTATCGGATCGGCTTCATCCGGTAAACCGGCTCGTTCTCGCGGCTGATCCCCTTCTCAAAGCCGGCAGCAGCGGCGCGCGCGCGACCAGCATGCCACAGGTGACCGACGAAGAACAGGAAGCCGAAGATGAAGTTGTGGGCTGCCAGCCAGGTGCGCGGGCTGGTGAAGTTCACCGTGTTGATCTCGGTAGCCACACCCCCCACCGAGTTCAGGGATCCCAGCGGCGCGTGGGTCATGTACTCTACCGCACGGCGGGCCTGCCAGGGTTGGATGTCGTTCTTCAGCTTGTCCAGATCCAAGCCATTGGGGCCCAGCAGCGGCTCTTTCCAAGGGGCCCGCACATCCCAGAAGCGCATCGTCTCACCGCCGAAGATGATCTCGCCCGTGGGAGAGCGCATCAGGTACTTACCCAGACCGGTGGGGCCTTGGGCCTGGCCGATGTTCGCCCCCAGGCGCTGGTCGCGCACGATAAAGGTGAGGGCTTGGGCTTGCGAGGCTTCCGGGCCGGTGGGGCCGTAGAACTCGCTGGGGTAAACGGTGTTGTTGAACCAGATGTAGCAGGTGGCAATAAAGCTCATCAGCGAGACCGCCGCCAAGCTGTAGGAGAGATAGGCCTCTCCCGACCAGATAAGAGCACGGCGGGCCCAGCCAAAAGGCTTGGTGAGGATGTGCCAGATCCCACCGGCAATGCAGATGATGCCGATGTAGATGTGGCCGCCGATCACATCCTCCATGTTGTCCACGCTGATGATCCAGCCGTCGCCGCCAAAGGGAGACTTGAACAGGTAGCCGAAGATGACCGCCGGGTTGAGCGTGGGGTTGGTGATCACCCGCACGTCGCCACCCCCCGGAGCCCAGGTGTCATAGACGCCACCAAACCACATGGCCTTGGCCACCAACAGGAAAGCCCCCAACCCCAACAGGATGAGGTGGATCCCCAAGATGGTGGTCATCTTGTTCTTGTCTTTCCAGTCGTAGCCGAAGAAGGGGAAAGACTGCTCCAGGGTTTCCGGGCCGCGCACGGCGTGATAAATGCCTCCCAGACCCAGCACCGCGCTGGAGACCAGGTGCAGCACACCGATCACAAAGTAGGGGTAGGTATCGATCACCTCGCCGCCTGGGCCAACTCCCCAGCCCAAAGTGGCCACGTGGGGCATCAGGATCAGCCCCTGCTCGTACATGGGCCGATCCGGCGTGAAGTGAGCCACCTCAAACAGCAGCATCGCTCCCGCCCAGAAGACGATCAGGCCGGCGTGGGCTACGTGAGCGCCCAAAAGCCGACCGGAAAGATTGATCAAGCGAGCATTCCCGGCCCACCAGGCGAACCCGCCCTGGGTGCGATCCTGCATCGCTGCGGAACCAAACGTCGTTGAAGTCACTGAGGCCAGCCTCCGAAAACAGTAAAGGTCACAGTACAGCAAAAGATATGAGGTGAAAAGCAAAGGAGCTTAGGAATGGCCGAGCGCCTACCCATCCAATCCAAGACTTGAATAGGCGAACGCTCGGCCTCGGCTCTCACGTAAAGGATCGAGAGAACTCAAGCGTTCGACAGCCAGCGCCAGTTTAGAGCGCGTTGCCGCGGGGCAGGACTTCCTCGGGGAACTCAAAGCGCTCGTGC
>NZ_JANSHP010000063.1:0-59049 GCF_047502605.1 Synechococcus sp. RC10A2 | reverse complement strand
TCTTCTCCGGCGTGTTTTGGTTGACCCAGTTCAAGGCCTGCACAAAGGCGTCCAGCGTCGCATCTAACTTGGCGGCTTGCGACTCCGATAGGACTCCGTCCCGCTAGCGCGAACAGTTCGCAGGAAATAGTCAAGACTTGGGTCATGCTGTCACTATACATCAACAGACCGCATTCCTCCCGACGCTCGGCTGCGCCAGAGCGCGGGGCTCCTGCGGTTTCTAGCTGACACCGGGCGGAGCAGTAGGGGAGGAGGGGGGATCCCTGGCTAAGGATGGGGGCCGAGAGAAAGCTGAGAAAGGTTGCAAGAAAACTTAATGCCCCTTCCCCGCTGGGGGGCAAGACCTCCTACAGTGGATAAGGAAGGTCATTGGGTTTGTCATGTCCAAAAGCGGCGTGCTCCTGCTGAACTTGGGGGGGCCAGAGACCCAGGCTGATGTGCAGCCCTTTCTCTACAACCTCTTTGCCGATCCCGAGCTGATCCGCCTGCCCTTTCCCTTTTTGCAGAGGGCTTTTGCCTGGGCCATCTCCACGCTGCGGGCGCCCAAATCCCGGCGCAACTACGCGGCCATCGGGGGGGGATCCCCTTTGCGGCGCATCACCGCCGCCCAGGCACAAGCGTTGCAGGCTCAACTGGTGGCGGCGGGCTACGACGTGCCGGTGTATGTGGCCATGCGCTATTGGCACCCGCTGATCGAGTCGGTGGTGCAGCAGATCAAGTCGGATGGGATCACCCGCCTGGTGGTGCTGCCGCTCTACCCGCAGTACTCCATCAGCACCACCGGCTCCAGCTTCAAACTCCTGGATCGCCTCTGGGCCGAAGACCCGGAGCTGGCCCGCATCGAGCGCCGCCAGATCTGCTCTTGGTACGACCAGCCCCAGTATGTCCAGGCCATGGCTAGGGCCATCCGGGAGCAGTTGGATGCCTTCGAGGATCCGGCAGGGGTGCATGTGCTCTTTAGCGCCCACGGCATTCCCGAAAGCTATGTCACCCAGGCCGGGGATCCCTACCAGCAGGAGATGGAGGCCTGCGTCCAGCTCATCTGGCGGGAAGTTGGGCGCCCCAATCGCCACACCCTCTCCTATCAGAGCCGGGTGGGCTCGGTGCGCTGGCTGCAGCCCTATACCGAGACGGTGATCCCAGAGCTGGGAGCGTGCGGGGTCAGGCAACTGCTGGTGGTGCCGATTAGCTTTGTGTCGGAGCACATCGAAACCCTGCAGGAGATCGACATCGAGTATCGGGAGCTGGCCCACCAGGCTGGGATCCGCGAGTTTCGCCGCGTGCCCGCGTTGAATGCCGACCCGCTGTTTATTGCCGGGCTGGTGGCGCTGGTGCGGCCCCATCTGCTCACTTCAGCACCTGCTTTTGTACCGGCGGCGGTGGGCGGCTCGCTGCTGGAGCGATAGCTAAAAGGGATCCAGGCCGCGAGCGGGCCTGGGCAAGCGAGGGTCAAATCCCCAAAAGCAATCGCTTGTTTTTGCGCAGCGGTCAGGTGAGGGTACGGCCTGTCTGGTTGCTTGCGCTCTGGGGATCCTAGCCCTTTAGATCATCGAAGTCTCCCCCCTGTGCACATCGATGAGCGAAGCCCTGCTGAGCAAGTGGCTGCTGACCTATTTCCGCCAACGGCTGCCCTTTCCCAAAGAGTGGCTGCCCCAGGGGAGCTACTGGGTGGGGGGATCCCTGCGGGATGCCTATCTGGCTTGGCTGCGGGGCCAGGCTGGAGACTCCAAGGGGCCGGTGGATCTGGATTTAATGTGTCCGGCGGATCCCGTGGGGTGGGCGGCGGGGGTGGCGCGGCGGCTGAAGGCCGGCTTTGTGGTGCTGGATGCGGAGCGACAGATTGCCCGCATCGTGCTGGGCCAAGGAGGGGCTTCCACCCCCACAGCGGCGACGGTGGACGCGGCCCTGCAGGTGGGCCCCACCCCGGAGGCAGATCTGCGGCAGCGGGACTTCACCTGCAATGCCCTGGCTCTGGAACTGCAGGAGGGGCACCTGTTGGATCCCACGGGGGGGCGGGCAGACATTGAGCAGAGGTGTCTGCGCATGGTTCACCCCGACAACCTCAGTGCCGATCCGGTGCGGCTGTTGCGGGCCTATCGCCAGGCAGCTCAACTGGGGTTTGCGCTGGATCCGGCCACGGCAGAGGCGATTCGTCAGCGGGCCCCCCTTTTGGCCAGGGTGGCGGCAGAGCGGGTGCGGGCCGAGGTGGTGACCTTGTTGGAGACGGGGATCCCCGGCTTGGCCCACCTGCAGGTAGCGGTGGCGGCAGGTCTGCTAGCGGCTTGGCTGCCCCGCCTAGCGCCCCAGAGCCCCGGCTTTGCCCAGGCCCAAGCGGTGTGGCAATGGGCCGAGATCTGGCAGCTTCAGTATCCCCGCACTCTGGCGGAGCTGGCCCAGCCTTTGGCGGATCGGCGCGGCGGCCTGTTGGCAACGGTGTTGGCAGCCCTGCTGTGGGATCCGGCGGGCACCCCTGCCGAGACGGTGGAAGCCGAGCTGGAACGGCTGCGCTTTAGCCGCGCCGAGATGCGGGCCATCCAGAAGCTGCACCAGCTTCTACCCCTGTTGCAAACGCTTCTGACCCATTCCCCCACTCCCGGACAACAGTGGCGGCTCTATCACCAGGCGGGATCCCTCTTCGGCGGCCTGGCCCTGCTGGCAGCAGCCACCGGCAGCAGCCCCCAAGAGATAGAATCCTGGCTCCGGCGCTACGAAGATCCCCAGGATCCCCTGGCCCATTTGGTGCCCCTGCTGGATGGGAACGACCTGCTGCACAGCTTGGGTGCTAAACCCGGACCCTGGGTGGGCCAGTTGCTGCAGGCTCTACAGGAGGCGCAGGCCGCGGGGCAGATCCAAACCCGCGCCGAAGCCCTCTCTTTTGCCCGCCGCTGGCGTGAGAGGAGTTCCCAACCCTAGCCAAAGCGATAGCCGAAGCCGCGCACCGTCACCAAATACTCTGGGTTGCTGGGATCCAGCTCCAACTTTTCCCGCAGCCAGCGGATGTGGACGTCCACCGTTTTGCTGTCGCCCATGAAGTCGGATCCCCAGATGCGCTCCAAGAGCTGTTCCCGCGTCCAGACGCGGCGAGGGTTGGACATAAACAGCTCCAGCAGGCGGAACTCCTTAGGCGAGAAACTCACCTCCACTCCCCGCACCAAGACGCGACACTCTTGGGTAAACATGCAAATATCCCCGTAGCGGAGCACCGTGGCCTCGCTGGCGTGGGACTGCTGCCGACGGCGCAACACGGAGCGACAGCGGGCGATCAGCTCCCGCATGCCGAAGGGCTTGGTCAGGTAGTCGTCGGCTCCCAGCTCCAGGCCCACCACCCGGTCGGTCTCGCTGCTTTTGGCCGTCAGCATCAGGATGGGGATGGTGTTGCCCTCCCGGCGCAACAGCCGGCACAGATCCAAGCCGTTCAAGCCGGGCAGCATCAAATCCAAGATCATCAAATCCAGCCGTTCGGCCGTGTGAACCAGCTCCAGCGCTTGTCGACCATCGGCGGCCTGCAAAACTTGGTATCCCTGTTCTTCGAGAGCAACGGCAACGGTTTCTCGGATTGCATCCTCATCGTCCACCACCAGCAGAGTCTCCAGAAGGGGAGGAGCTTCCTTGACTTGAACTTCGGGAAGTTGACTGGTCATGGAAAGGGTTGCTTGCATGGCAGACTCCGTCTCGCTTGCGCGAACGGCCTCACAGGGGAAAAGCAGCAAAGTTCATCACCCTCAACAGCAGCCCCCCGCTAGGATATCAAACTTCTCAGGCTGGCCAATAGTGGGAAAAGAGGAGCCAAATGCTGGCCAAAAAGTAGAGACGGCGAGGGGGACGACAAGGGTTCCAGGGCGGGCCAGTTTAGGATGATTTAAGATCGGTGCGGAGCTCCATTCCTCTCGGCAACTGGCCCTCTTTCGACCTGGCTATGTCTGCCTCTCCTTCTGCACTCTGGGCCACTGGCGGAGCGATTTTACGGCTGTTGCGCTGGCATAAGCCGGCAGGGCGGCTGATCCTGATGATCCCGGCTTTGTGGGGGGCTTTTCTGGCCGGACGGGGAACGCCGCCTTGGCCGCTGGTGGGGATCCTGATTTTGGGCAGCTTGGCCACCAGCGGGGCGGGCTGTGTGATCAACGACCTCTGGGATCGGGATTTGGATCCCTTGGTGGAGCGCACCCGCAACCGCCCCTTGGCCAGCCGCGAACTGACCGTTGCCGTCGGCATCGTGATGGCGCTGCTGACCTTGGCCTGTGCGGCGGGGCTGGCGCTTTTTCTCAACCCGGTCAGCTTTGCCCTCTGCGTGGCGGCAGTGCCGGTGATCCTGCTCTATCCGGGGGCTAAGCGGGTGTTTCCCGTGCCCCAACTGGTGCTAGCCCTGGCCTGGGGATTTGCCGTGCTCATCAGTTGGACAGCGGTGAGCGGCCAAGATCCCCACACACCCCTGTGGGAGGAGGGGCTGGGCTGGCTGTGGCTGGCCACGGTGTTGTGGACGTTGGGGTTCGATACGGTCTATGCTCTATCGGATCGAGAGGACGACGAACGGGCCGGGATCCACTCCAGCGCCCGCTTTTTTGGGAGACAAACCCCAACGGCGGTGGGGCTGTTTTTCTTGGGCGCCGCCCTTGCCCTCTTGGGGGTGGGGATCAGCCTGCAGTTGCACGCGGTCTATTTCCTTAGCCTGGCAGTTGCCGCCGCTCTCTGGGGCCGGCAAACCTGGCAGCTTCACCAGGTCAATCCCCCTCCCACTCTCTACATGGCCATCTTCGGCCAAAACGTCCTCCAGGGCTTCATTCTCTTGGCAGGGATGATCGCCGGATCCCTGCTGGCCTGAGGAACCCTGGCTGGAGCTAGTTGGGATAGATGCGCAGGCGGCGGTTGGGCTCTTCGCCGAAGCTCTGGGCCCGCAGGTGATAGTGCTCCACTAGCTGGTGCTGCAGCTTGCGGATCAGAGGGGAGCGGGGCAGCAATTCCACCGGCTGGGACTTGGGAATGACGATCTGCTCTACCGCCAGCCGGGCCTCCTCCAAGGCTTCCGTTTCGTCGCCCGAGCTGGCCCGAATGAACAGCTCTAGGTCGGAATCGGAGCCGTCCTCGCTTTCGATGTTGAGGATGTGACGCAGGGCGCGGGCAAGGGCGATCAGGGTATTGGCCTTGACGGTGTGAATCGGGATTTGGCGGGCGTGGGCCAGTTGCTGGATCTTGGAGCGGCTGCGCACCTGGGATCGCAAAGCCAAAACAATATCTGCCTCATCCAGATCTTTGGTGACATCCGCCGACAGCTTCAAAGTCTGGATCACCTGCTCCAGATGGAAGCGGCTAACCCCGTAGGGATAGATCCTCAGCGGCCCATCCAGATCCCGTTGCCGTTCTGCCAGGGCAGCCGCAGCAGGTTCCTCCCAGTCGGCATCCTCTTCCGCCTCAGCCCTGGACTCTGCCTTGGGGCTGGCCATAACTTGAGGCTCAGCACGGGATCCCGCTGCTGCTGGCGGGACAGATTCCTCCCCCTTGGCCGAAGGCGAGCCAGATTCGCCGGGCTGGCGCAGACGAGTTTCACTTGGTTCTAGGGGCAGAGCTTCCATCCGCCCAGAACGGCGCCATCCCCCCCGCTCCCGTGTTGGGGACAGGGTGCTGCCGGCAGGGGGGGGCCACTGGGGCCCAGACAGGGTGGGGCGCTCGATCACCACTTGGCCGCGTTCGTCCAGGCTGCGCAGTTGCACCAGCGGCTCGCGGTTGCGCAGGAGGCGATCCACAGTGGCCGCCACATCTTCGTGGATGACCCAGCGATCCCGCTCCAGCATCTCCACCGCAATCTCAAACGTGGGGGGGGCCTTCCGCTCCAAGACGCTCTTCTGGCAGCCCCGCCGCCGCGCCTCTTCGTCTCCGAGCGTGACCGACTGGATCCCGCCAATTAGGTCGGAGAGGGTGGGGTTTTTGATCAGGTTGTCGATGCGGTTGCCGTGGGCAGTGGCCACCAGTTGCACCCCCCGTTCGGCGATGGTGCGGGAGGCCAGAGCCTCCAACTCGGTGCCGATCTCGTCGATCACCACCACTTCCGGCATGTGATTTTCCACCGCCTCGATCATCACCTTGTGCTGCAGCTCCGGGCTGGCCACCTGCATGCGCCTGGCCCGGCCAATCCCTGGGTGGGGCACGTCGCCATCGCCGGCAATTTCGTTGGAGGTATCGATGATGATGACCCGTTTGTGCAGCTCGTCCGCCAGCACGCGGGCAATTTCCCGTAGGGCGGTGGTTTTGCCCACCCCTGGGCGGCCCAGCAACAGCATCGAGCGGCCCTGCTCCACCAAATCGCGGATCATGCTGATGACGCCGATAACGCAACGCCCTACCCGACAGGTGAGGCCGATGATCGTGCCCTGGCGGTTGCGAATGGCGCTGATCCGGTGCAGAGTTGAGGCAATGCCGGCGCGGTTGTCGCCGCTAAACTCTCCCACTTGGCTGATGACCAGATCCAGGTCGGCGCGGGTGACCACCTCCTCCGAGAGGTAATCGGCAAAGCCGGGGAAGCGGGCTTCCGGGCGGCGGCCCAAATCCAGCACCACCTCTACCAGCCGATCCAACTGGGGATGCTGCTCCAGGCGCTGGCGGATGGAGGCGGGCAGAACGTCCAGCAGCTTGCCCAAATCGTCGTTGTAGAGGACTTGCCCGGGAAAAGAGGTGCGTTCGCTGGAGCGGTGCGGAGCACCTTCCCGATCCGCCGACGGGTTGAAGGGCTGTACTAAGAAACTCATGGTCGGGCAACGTTGTTAAACACTGGAAAAACAGGTTTGTCTGGGGGCCACCGCTCGTTGCTTCACTTGCTGCACCAACTGCTTGGCCACTGGGATCCCACCTGCCAATCCAGGCCCCCCCTCCAAGTAGGTGGCCACCAACTGTCGCGCATAGCTGCCGAAGGCCACCCCCGCCACCGGCCAACGGGGATCCAGCAGCGACACCGTTTGCCCATTGGTTCCTCCTGCCAACTGCACATAGCCGGGCAACCCCATGCTCAACACCTTTCGGGCCAACTTCAGAGTCGCCTTGCCGGCGCCAGCTCCAAGATCCCCGCTCATAGGCCGACCGTCCACCTGCCAGATCAACACCTCCGGCAAGGGATCCATCAAGGCCAGCAAATCCCGCAAATAGACCTCGAGGCCGGGACCATCGTTAAAGCTGATCGAGACGGCCCGCAGCCACCGCAGCCAGGGCTTTAGGGATCCCCACAATTGCGCGAATTGGCTCTGTCGACCGATACGGGTGTGGATTTCCACCGCCTCAACCCCCAGCTCTAGCAAGGACGGCAGGATCTCCGCCGCCGCAACCTGATAGCCTTGGGTGGCGATGCGTTGGTGGGGACACACCGGCTCACAGCGGCCACAGCCGTAACAGAGCTCTGCCCGGATGTGAACCTGGGTGGAAGTGCCTGCCCGGATCAGGGCGTGGGGCGGACAAACGGCTAGGCAGGGCTGCGGACAGTCGGCAGGACAGACGGGATCCGTCAGCACCGCCTTGCGAAAATGCACATCTTCGCCGTCGTTGACGCTGACCATCAACCAGGGGGACCCCACCTGGGGATCTTCTGCCTGGGCCCGCCGGATCCCTTCTTGGGCAGCTTGCACAATGGCTGGGTCAGCGGCGACGTCAATGCAATCGGCACCGGCAAGCGTGTAGAGGAAAGCTAACTCTCGAATCGACGGCAAGTGGTGGAAACTTGCGCCGCAGATCAGCTTAAACCAAGTACCCTGTTGCAGCGAGACGTTCGGCAAGGTCACAGGCACGGAAGGCCACCGGCAAGATGAGAGTCTGGGCTGCAGGCCGCCTACTTGAGATGGTAGCAAAGAATTTTCGAGGAATCTGAACAGATCCTCAGGCACTCTGCAGAGGTTGCCACCGAATTGACCGCTCTCGACCCAGCTCCACCACAAATTTCACGCCCTTATCTTCTTGGCTCAGCTTCACCAGGTAGGAGAGCTCTTGCCGGCTGAGCACATGCCCCTCGTAAAACCAAAACACCAATCCCTTGGCCTTTGGGGGCAAGGTGGCGCGGTACTGCTCGATCAACGAGGGGTAGAAATAGGTGCGCCGCTGCGATTTGCCCAGCGTGGCAGGCCGCACCCCATGGCTGGACGTCAGATAACTGGCCAGATCCCCAATCCCCTTGCTGGAAAGGGTGACTACCTCGTAGCCAGCTCCGCGCAGCCGCCGCAGGTAGTGCCCTTCCGATCCCCCTTCTGGGGTAACAAAGATGGCCAGAGCCCCACACTGCTCGAGCTGCTGCACAAACTTGGCGCCTGAGCCGACCAGCAACATGGCAATAACTCCGTCGTTTTCAGGGTTAGCAAAAGAATCCCCAGGCCAGCCCGCCTAGGCCGAACGGATCCCTTGCCTGTGCTCATTGTAGCGGGAGTATGTCCCCAGCCAGGGATAGAAGCTACAGATAGAACTCATAGAGAAGCTCGCCGACTCTTTGCCGCGCGGAAACTGCCGGCTTTGGCTGAGGGGTAGCCGACCAATGGTGAAGATACCCGTACCTTCGCCTTTGTGGGGAAGAAGACGTGAAGAAGAGTTAAGATACATACAAGCATCTGCTTGCAAGTCTCAGAAACAGCCGGACAGGGCAACTGGAGAGTCCGGCGGCGATGGCTTCACCCATGTCAGGACGGACAAACCGCTTATGCGACGAGGCAAGCTTTTGACTTGACAGTGGCCGGGTTCGTTACGGCACCCCTCAGCTTGACAGGAGAGCAACAGGCGATGGCTCAAGAAATCTATCCCGTTACCAAAACCGACGCTGAGTGGCGACAACTGCTCACCGAAGAGCAGTACTATGTGCTGCGCCAAGAGGGAACCGAGCCCCCCTTCCGCAACGCCTACTACGACAACAAGGCTCCAGGGATCTATGTCTGCGCTGGCTGTGGGCAGGAGCTCTTTTCCTCGGCAGCCAAATACGACAGTGGCACTGGTTGGCCCAGTTTTTGGGAGCCGATTGCTCCTCATGTGATCGGCACCAAGACGGATTGGAAGTTGCTTGTGCCTCGCACCGAGGTTCACTGCTCCAACTGTGGTGGTCACTTAGGGCACGTGTTTCGGGACGGTCCCCCACCAACGGGTCTGCGCTACTGCATCAACTCTGCTGCTCTGAAGTTCATCCCCGCCACCACCTGAGCCTCTCCTCAGGCAACGCTAGAATTGAGCCACCTGCCTGGGTGAACCTATGTCGGACTACACCTTTTTGGATGCTGCCTCGATTTTGCTGCGGGAGGGTCTGGAGGCGCTTTTGGTGCTGGTGGCTTTGCTGGCCCTTCTGCGCAAAAGTGGGCAGTCGGCCCCGCAGCGCTGGGTGTGGCTGGGGGGATCCATGGGTCTGCTGGCAGCGGTGATGCTCGCCTTGCTGGTGAAGTTGTTTTTCCAGCAGTTGCTGACCCACACCCGCCAAGAGGTACTGGAGGGGATGACTGGGCTGGTGGCAGCAGGTTTGCTGTTTTCGGTCAGCCTCTGGCTGCACCGGCGGGCCGCCCTTGCTTCCTGGCAGACCTTTGTGCAAGAACAAGCCCAGGCAGCGCTCGCCACAGGCCAGGTTTTTTCCCTAGCTTTCCTGGCCTTTGCAGCGGTGTTTCGCGAGGGGGCAGAAACGGTGTTGTTTTACGTGGGATTGGCCCCTTCCCTGGCGGCAAAAGATCTCTGGCTGGGGATCGGTCTGGGATCCCTGCTGCTGGTGGGGATGGCGGTCTTGCTGCTGCAGGTGGGGCTGAAGCTGCCCTTGGGGGCTTTTTTCCGGGGTTTAAGCCTGCTGATTTTTTACTTGGGCTTTAAGTTCCTGGGCAGCGGCCTCCATGCTTTGCAAGTGGCGGGCTGGCTTCCGATCACCCCCTTATCCGGGATCCCGAAGCTGCGCTGGTTGGGTTTGTATCCCACTTGGCAGACGCTGATCCCACAAATGGTGCTGCTGGGAACAGCCTTTGTCTTGTGGATGAGGCAATGGCGGCGGGCTGACTCTGCTCAAAAGCTTTCTCCGTGAGAAACTTTCTTTGCGAGCAGGGTACCTCCCACAACCCTCAAGTTCGAGGGGCTGGGGTTTCGAGGGTTGTTGCTCGAAGTAGCCGGCGATCCTCCCTCTTCCTGGGGTGAGCAAAGTGTCCCGGCTGGACTCAATTCTCGGTGCCCAGCTACGCATTCCGGCCCAGAAAGACGAAGCCCGCCAGCAGGGAGCTGGCAGGCCGCTGGATCTTGTCGGGGATCCCACTTGCGATCGCTGTCGATAAACCGAGACCGATCTGCAGGGTTACCAGAAATCAGGTGTCGTAAACACGGCACTCGACGGCGTCGGGGTTTTCAGCACAGTGCTGCTCAAGGCTGCTGGGAGCTTTGGGCTGGTGGCTGCGGGCTGCCAGCACTTCCTCAACAGCATCCCAAGCTGCACGGCAGTGAGGATCCCCTTCGCCGTACTCAGAACAGATGTTACGGGCGTTTTCCAGCTCTTTGGCAATGACTTCAGACAGTCCCATATTCTCAAGCTCCTTTCAACGAGATGGGGCCAGGGGCCCACGGGTATAATCTGCTGACGCAGATCCGCAGGGATCTAGCGCACTCGCGGATCAACAGGCAGAAACCTGCCGCTCCGCAGGGTAGATAAGTCCAGGATGATGCCTTGCTGCCAACCTATCGATCGCTGTGGATACATTACCATTCTAAGCAGCGACCGCCGGGGGTTGCAGCCACCCTTTTGCGATCTCTTCGGGATCAGCGGGGCTAAGACCTGAAGGCGCCAAACAGTTGTCCAAGCTGTTGCCGCACCTGCTCTGGGGATCCCTGATGGCGCACCTGTCCTTCGGAGAGGAAAATTGCTCCATCCGCCCATTCCAGCTCTGCCAGCCGATGGGTTACCCAGAGAGCGGTGATCCCCTCTTGATCCACCAGGCGGCGGATGCACCGCAGCAACTCCGCCTGGCTCTCGGGATCCAGCAGGGCTGTTGGCTCGTCCAAAAGCAGAACCTCGCTGCGCCGGGCCAGCGCCCCGGCGACTGCCACCCGTTGCTTCTGTCCACCGCTGAGGCCGTGGATGGGCCGGCGGATCAAGTGCCGCAAGCCCACCTGCTCCAAGGCCATTTCCACCCGCTCGGCAATCTCTTCCAACGTGAGGGGTTCTGCCCCCAAACCAAAGGCGACGTCTGCCCCTACCGTCGGCATGAACAGTTGGTGATCCGGGTTTTGAAACACGTGGCCCAGCCGCCCGCGCACCTCCAGGTGGCCCGCTAGGGGCTGAGGATGGGTGAGGGATCCGGACAACAGTTGCAATAGGGTAGACTTGCCGCTGCCGTTAGGCCCCAGCAGCATCCACAACTGGCCTTTGGGAATGACAAAGCTGCACTCCCGCAGAACCGGGGGACGCTCCGGCCAGGCAAAGGTCAGGCCCTCCACCCGAATGGCCGGCGGGGACTCCCTCTTGCCGCCGCGCAAGGACTCTGTCCCCCTCTCCGACATGAGAATCCCTCGCGAAGACCCGAAGAGCTGCTCTCAACCCTGCAACTGCGCCAAAAAGCCGGGACGAGTTCCTGGGGCACCAGGGCCACCCGACTTGGTGGTCATTTGCACGCCACACAGCTCGCCGGTGAGCAGGAACACCTTTTTGCCGGTGCGGTCACAGGTCAGCTCCAAGCTTTGGGGGGATCCGCTCTGGAGAGCGTTGACCACGCTTTGGTAGGCGCGGTTGGCCGCTTCCTCCTCTTTTTGGTGGACGACGATGGGGGCGGGATTCCCTTTCAAAAGCAATTCTAGGATATACATGGCTGACCGTTCGCGTAGTGGGCTGTGGACACCTGATCCCAGTATCGCAGGTTAAGGCGAGAGCTGGAGATCCCTGCCCTAGGGACAGGGGAAGGTGGGGGTGGGATCCCCTTCATTGAGACCGGCAAACCAGCTCGACAGGGCCGCCGGCAGGCAGAGGCCAGGGTTGCCCTCGATGTGGAGCCGTTCCAGCCGCGGCAGTTCTGCCAAAAAGCCGGGCAGCTCGCCCGTGAGCCGGTTACGGGCCAAGCGCAGATCCCGCAATTGCTTGAGTTGGGCCAGCTCCGGAGGCAGGGATCCGCTGAGGCGGTTGTCTGACAAGTAGAGGTTTTCCAGGTTGTGCAGTTGCCCCAGTTGGGGCGGAATGGGCCCAGAGAGCTGGTTGCGATCCAAAAACAGCCCCTTGAGGGAGCGCATCTGGCCCAGTTGGGCGGGAATGGCGCCGCTGAGCTGGTTGTTTTGCAAGCTGAGGTTTTCTAGGCGGCTGAGCCGGCCTAGCTCTGGGGGGATGGGGCCGGAGAGCTGGTTGTGATCCAAAAACAGGCCCCGCAGGTTGCGCAGTTGCCCTAGCTCCGGCGGAACGGGGCCGGAGAACTGGTTGTAGTCGAGAAAAAGCTGTTCCAACTCCCTCAACTGCCCCAGCTCGGCGGGGATGGGGCCAGAAAGCTGGTTGTAACTGAGAGACAAAGCCCGCAGGTGGTGGAATTGGCCAATCTCCGGCGGCAGGGATCCGCTCAGCCCGCGGCGATCCAACACCAACTGGACAAGGCACTGATCCCCATCAAACAGAGCCACTTCCTCCACCACCACCTCAGGCCGGCCCATCGCAGCCAAGACTTGCCGTAGGAGGAGAGGATCCCGCTCCCGACAAGAGGCGAAAGACCAGGCCATCGTCCCCCAGCTCAGCCAAGCCCCAATGGCCAGCAAGAGCAAAATCCGAGCTTGTCTTTTGACTGATCCCATTGCCCCTTCCCGGCCAACGTCTTAAGGGAGCATAACTCCCCTCCAGATCCTTGCCAACTACTTACTAGCTGGGGGAAGGGGCAACAGTTCTTCCAGAGCAGGGCGCCAGGCAGGAGCTAGGATTGGCTGCCTTGAGAGCGCTGGATCACCTCAGCTTCGCTTAGAGGGGTAGGGGCGTGGAAAGACAGGCACCAGGGAGTTTGGATTTTGCAGGGCGGGTGAAGCTGCTGCGAGGAGAGATAAAACTGTCCCACCTTTAAGACAGCCACATCTTCTCCGCTTCCTCCCCGCTGGGCAATTTGCTCGCGCACTACCTCAATGGCTGCCGGAGACGTGACTCGGCCAAAAAACTGGGTGGAGCAGTTGGCGATGACGTTGTGGTCGATGCTCTTGGGTGCTTGGGTAGCAAAAATGAGACCCAAGCCGTATTTGCGCGCTTGGGCGGCCAGGCGCAGCAGGCTCTGCTTGCAGGGGGTAGTCCCCTGGGAGGGCACAAAGTCTTTGGCCTCGTCGATGACCAGCAGCCCGCGCACTGGCGCTTCCGGCGGGGCGGGGTTTTTCTTGATCCAGGTAAACAGCGCCATGGCCAGTTGATTGAGAAATTGCTGCTGTTCCCCCAGGGTGGGAAGGCCCACCAAGTTGACAACCGACACCCGGGTTTTGCCGTAGTCTGAGCCCAGCCCCAACAAGATGGCCGGATCCAACGCCATCCCCTGTTGATGGAGCAACTTGTTGTTAACCATGGCAGCCTTGAGGAGATTAGCCATCTGCAGCGCCAGTTGCGGCGCCTTGCTGATACCGGCTCCTGCTTCCGGAGGCAGGTCCGCAAGGAACTCGGCAAAGTCAGCTAGAGATCCCGGCTGGTGGGTGGCAAAGTATTTCAAAGCTGCCTTGAGAACCCCCCGCTTCAGCTCGTCGCTGACGGTCTTGCCGGGGGCCACGATCTCCTGGAGGGCGCCCCAGGCCATGTCGACGGCCTGATCCAGCTCTTCGGGATCACCGGCCAGCGCAGCAAAGTCCGGCAGGGGGGCGAGGGTGAGGGGGTTGCCCGCCGCCAGCCCAGGGGTCCAAACCACCACCTCGGTTTGGGCAAAGTAGCGCTCTGCCTTGGCTTGATCCTCCTCTGTCCAGCCTTCGGGAGCGGCAGGCCAGGGATCCCCCAGCCGGGCCAAGTCGTTGGCTGCATCGATGACGATGGAAGGGATCCCCTGCAAGGCTGCCTCTTCCACCATTCGCCTCAAGAGCACCGTTTTCCCCGAGCCGCTGCCAGCCAAAATCACAGTGTGCCGCACCAGCTCTGGGACGGGCAGAAAGACCGGATCCCCTTCTCGATTGGCCACCCAACGCCGCCCGACCAACAAACCCGTTAGGTGCAGATCCTGCTTGGCTTGAGGGGCCTTGCCGTTCTCTACCCTAGAAAGTGAGAAATCCCCTTTTTTGGCAGGCTCAACTTTTGGAGTTTCCTGCGCAGGGATCCCTTCCTTCAGCCAGGCGAGGAGCTTGGCCAGACCCGAATCCGGCTCGGCGGCTGCCAGTTGGGCAAGGGGCTGCCGCTCGGCCAGCCAGTCCGTAAAACCGGGCCTGGATTGGAGCTGCTCTAGGGCCAGCAGAACCCTGATTTCCTCCTCGCTGGGCCGCCAGTGGATCCCACCCTCCTCAAGGAACTTTTGCCACAGTTTCTGAGTACGTTCGCCTCCTGGTAGGGAGGTAGTGCGCACCACTACCAACTTGCGAAATCGCAGGGCCGCGTCGATCCCGGCTGCCGTTCTAGCAGCTACTAAGCGAGTTTGGAAAGATCTAGGATTAGTTGATTGAATAGCTGTAAAACAAAGGTGCCTTTCCCGCTCGTTTGCCTCGTAGAAGATTAGCCGCAAGCGAGAATGCAGAGGCAAGAAACCTCTGGATCCAGGGAAGTCAGTTTCCACTTGGCTGCCAATACTAGCCGGCAACTTTTCCTGCCCGACGAGAAATTTGCACAGAGAAGCTAGGGGCTCTTTCCATATCTCGTTCTCGTTTTCCTGTAAATACGGGGAAATATCAACCTTTTGCTTGGCCTCCTCAAAGATTCGATCTAGTTCCTTCAGTGGAGGGGGACTTGGAGTGATAGGAGCAGAACTTGGGACACCTAACTCGATAACTATCCCTTTCTGTAGGCATTGCTCCCTGTGCTCATGACATTTCTGGAGGAGCTGCCGAGGATTGTTCCTCTCCGGGAAGGACTGGAAGAACTCCGGCTTAAACGGGTAGGAAGGATAGGGAGGGATAAAGCCCACCTTGTGGTAGGCAGCCTGCAGGCGAGGAACAACAACTGCCTCAGCGACACTGGCCGAAAGAAGATGCGTCAAAGTTAAAGGCTGCTCAAAGCGTCCTGTAAAGGTTTGAACAGCTGTTTTCGTTAGAATTTCCCAAGACTGGTCTAGGCACGAGATGATGACAAGGGATCGGGAGAGGCAGTCCCGTAGCCCAATGAGGCCACCTGCGATGTTATGAATGATGTTTTGGGAAGCTTCTTTTTCTGTCTCTGGCGAGAGCTCCTGCAAGGATGACGAAGGACTAGGACTTGTATGAGATTGCACAACAATGGGATCCAACTGATCCAAAGCAACTACAGTGGGTCCCCTTAGGCTCATCAGCCAAGAAAGCCCTGCAACAACTTGACTAGGATTTAAGCTGGCGTTGGTAAAACCGAATTGTCGGGCAACCTCTGATTCCACACCTAGGCCCTGTATCCAGCTAGTACCTATTGACGCCAGTAAAAAATCATTCGAATTAGCTAGAATGGCAGCTCGTACACAATCTTGGTACTTGATGGTGTGCTTGCGATCTTGAGTGAATAGCCATTGCAGAGTTTGTCTAATGACGTCGAGCAAAGATTCGTGGGAAAAACTGGCGATCTCCTTCGCCTGCTTGGGAGTAGAGAGAGCTCTCAGAAAGACCAGATCGAGAATTTTTTGGAGCTGGCTAGTGCCATCAGGCTCTTCCTGAAGCAGAGAGGTGAGGTAGCCCTGGATTACGGTTTCCCAAAAGTCTTTCACATCGGTCATGTCCACTAGGACAAACCCCACCCTTTTTTCAAAGCAGTGCTGTCTTAAGACCCTGAGAAGGTGGGTTTTGCCAGAGCCACCATTGCCAAGCACAGGGATTCCAAAGGGTGTCTCCATCTGGGGAGATTGGATTAACTTCTCCAGCCGGCTGAATAGCTTCTCCCTGACATCCCGGTTAAGCTCAGGAACGTCAAAATCCGGAGGTTGCCAGATTTTTCTAAGATGAACTGTCCAATCAAAATCAACCTCCTTGAGGGCTTCTAGAGCTTTTTGTTGGTTGATTGAGAAAGAGGTACTTTCCTTGGAAGTCATGGCTAGTTCCTAACACGAAGAACGTGCTTTTTGTAGCCGTACAGGTCAATAGCGGCGGCTTCGATTTCAGGAGTAATGGACAGAGGATCGTCCAGGTTCATCAGCACTATCTTGGCTTGGCGGTTCAAAGTCAGGAGCGCCTGATCCAATAGCCAGGAGGGAACATCGGGAAATCTTTTACGCAAGTCGGATAAGTAGACTAGGTAGTAGCGCCCTCCCATCTCCTCGCAGGTGCGAAAGACCTTCTCGAGGAAGTTAGGATCAACCTCCCCTTCGCTAACTTCCCAGGGCTGCGTTTGCCCAGTAGGAACAGGGGCTGCTCCACCGAGAGAGGGTCTGTTCGCGTCAGCGGGCCGTAGGCCTAGAATCCGCGCCAAGGGAACGTTCTCCCGCTGTGCGTAATCCACTAGGGTTGCCAACGCCTTTTGCAAAACAACTGCTGCCTCTGGCGACTTGGAGCGGGCGATGGCTGTTGGAGGTGTGGTAGAAGCCCAGTCCCAGGCCTTGTCAGTCAGCACAAGCCGGGTTATCCTCCTTCCCTTTTCGACTACAGTCTTGCATTCAATGAGGCCCTTTTCCTCCAACAGCTTGAGCTCTTTGGCCCTATGCTTTGGCTTCACTTGCGACTTGGTCGGTTCTTCCCCTGTTAGCAGGAGCTTCCAGAGCAAAATTTCGCTTTTGGGCAACAAATCGCTCATTTCCTCAACCTCCAGCCCTGCCTCAAAGCCGGCTCTGTTGCAATTGAACCACCTTGCGGATCATCTCCACCGCCCGCTCGCAGTCGGACATCACCAGCTCATTGGGAATCCGCAACACCAAGTAGCCGGAGATGAGCAACTCGTAGTCCCGCAGGCGATCCTGGTAGTAGTGGTTTGGCTCGCGGTGCTCTGGCCCATCCACTTCCACCACCACCTTACCCTCCCGCCAAAGCAGATCCGCTCGGAAAGCGCGTCCGTTAACACTCTGTACAGTTTGGTTGAATTCCAGCAAATTCTTTAACTGCGCATCTGCTGCCACCCGGTCGGCCAGCTTTCTCTCGGCGGGACTGAAGGGGTGAGGGGATCCCTTGCAACCCACCACCACCTGTACCGAGCTGTCGAACTCCTTTAGCCTCTCAGGAAGCGGCAGTCGAATGGCACCGTAGCTCACGGAGGCCAATTCGGGGTGATCAGTCAAAGCGCTCGGCACCACCAGCACCAGCCGTGCCTGACTGTTGTCGGCCAACCAGATAGCTGCCTTGGCCAAGCCGAGTAAGTAGCTGGGCGCCGGCTCTGTCTCATTGGTTGCCAAAGCCAAGGTCAGCTCGCGAGGGGCAATGGCCTTGGCCAGTTGCTGCACCTGGATCGCCCGCTGGATCCCTGGCACCACAGGCAGGCGTTGCTGCTGGCACAAGTGCATTGCTGCCCTAAGCCAGGTACTGGAAATGGCGGGATCCCGTTTTGCGGACAGCTCTCGGGCGCGGAGACGATTGAGAACCTGGGCCTCTGCCGTTCTGCCCGGCTCAAACTTTTCTCCATACCAATAGGGCCAGAGGGATAGGGCTACCCTCGCCAGCACCTGCAGACACTCATCGAGGATGGCATCCTGGGCAGGAATTCGGTGCCAAAGCTTGGAGACAAAGACCGTCTCTCGAGTTTCAGCCTCCTCCGCCAGGCTCGCTAGCGCCTCCTCCACGCACGGCGCCAGTAATAGCTTGACCTCCCCCTCTTTGCCTAGGTCTTGCCACGAAAGAACGGCCACCTCGCCTTTCCCACCTGCCTCCTGGAATCCTAGCCTAGGCCAGGCCGGGGGGAGAGGATATCGCAAGCTGGGTCGGCAGGGATTCGAACCCTGGGCCAATCGGTTAAAAGCCGAGTGCTCTACCGCTGAGCTACCGACCCAAGTTTGCAGCTCTGACAGAATAGCACAACTTCTGTCATATTAGCAGAAGGAAGCTCTAGCCAGATCCCCAAGGATTTTGCTATTCTAGGTTTAGCCAAACCCTGGGGCTGTAACGGTTTCGACGGGGTGGCGAACAAGGGTTCATGATGCAGGTCGGGATTGAGCTTATCCCGTTACCACCAGGCTCAACACAGTACGTGCGAACAACGTCGTACCTTTTGCTCGTAAAGCGGCCGCTCTGGCTGCCTAAGGCTCAGTAAGAGAAGTCTGAGCTCGAGGATCCTCCCACGACCCCGTTAAGTGGGCGGGTCACAACCCCAACGGGTGCAGCTCTCTTCTCCGGCTCCGTCGAGGGAGAGCCTAAGCTTAGGCGGAGAACTCCCATCGCCGGGATCTAAACGGCGATCCCTGCCTTGAGGGTTAGAGAGGCTAAGCCTGTGAAGGAGTGAACCCCCAGTACCCATCTCGGACACGGGTTCGACTCCCGTCAGCTCCATCTCCAGGTCAACCTGAGGTTATTGGCCCAGACCATCCTCGGTCAGGAGGGAGACGGGGCCTTTGAGTCCCTCTAGAGGTGAGTTCCTCAAGCGGCTTTACGGGCGGGGAAGCTGCCATGGCTGTGCCCTACAATCAGGGACAGTGGGTTGGAGAAAAGAGGGCCATGCGGCTCGTCGACCAACAGGGGCGTCTCCTGGGCAAAGTCAGTCTCCTGGATCTGGGGGCGCTGGCAATTGTGGTGGCGGCGATTGTGGCTGTCCTGTTTTTGCCAGGGCGGCAAGCGGGCAGCGTCGTCCAGGTGGGGGGTGGCCCTACCCTGCCGGTGGAAGTAGATATGATCGTGCGGGGGGTTAGCAGCCGATCCCTAGAACCTTTTCAAGCAGGTCAGAAGGCCGATTTGATCATCCGCAACCAACCCTACGGCCAGGTGGAGGTGGTGCGGGTGGAAAACGTCAGCCGCACTGTGCCGGTGGTTTTTCCCGATGGACGGGTTGAGAACTTGCCTGATCCAGAGCCCTACCGCTTTGATCTGGTGTTTACCTTGCGGGGACGGGGCCAGCAGACAGAAAATGGCATTGTCCTAGGCAACAACCGCGTCAAAGTCGGCGTTCCCCTGGAGCTCGAGACCTTTAGCTACAACTTGCGTGGAACCGTGATGGATGTGCGGCTGCTGCAATCGTAGAGGATCTCGAGCCTGATGCAGCTACAGGAGATCGCCCAAAAATTGGGATGCCCCTACGAGGGAGATCCCACCCTCGAGATCCACGGCGTAGCCAGCCTGGCGGAAGCTCGCCCAGGCGAGTTGAGCTTCCTCAGCGAAGACCGCTACCTGCCCCTCCTGGAGCAGACCCAAGCCAGCGCCGTCATTGTGGAGGAATCGCTGGTTCTGCCCCGCCCCATTGCTTGCTTGCGAGGGAAGGATCCCCGTCTGCTCTTTGCCCAGGCCATCGAGCTGTTTTACCAGCCCTATCGCTTGCCTGTTGGGATCCATCCCACCGCTGTGATTGATCCCAGCGTTGAGTTGGGAGAAGGTGTGGCCATTGGGCCGCATGTAGTGGTGATGGAAGGGGTGAAAATTGGCGACTACACCCAAATCCACCCCAACGTAACCATCTACCCCCACGTGCGGATTGGATCCCGCTGTCAGCTTTTCGCCAACTGCGTCATTCACGAGCGCACGGAGATTGGGGATGATTGCCTCATCCACAGCGGTGCTGTCATCGGCGACGACGGCTTTGGCCACATTCCTCTTCCCGACGGCTCCTGGCGGCGCATGCTGCAGGCAGGCCGGGTGGTGCTGGAAGACGGCGTAGAGGTGGGCAGCAACACCACCATCGACCGGGCCGCTGTTGGCGAGACCCGCATTGGCCGCGGCACCAAGATCGACAACCTAGTGCAGATTGGCCACGGCGTGAAGACGGGATCCCACTGCTTGATCGTGGCTCAGGTGGGCATTGCCGGCAGCACCCAATTGGGCCACCACGTCATCTTGGCTGGGCAATGCGGCCTGGCCGGGCACCTGCACATTGGCGATGGCGTACGCGTGGCCGCCCAGACAGGTGTAACCAGCGATATCCCCGCTGGTCAAACCGTGGCCGGCTACCCCCATCAGCCTATTGCCGAATGGCGCAAGAGCATGGCCGTCCAGCGGCACTTGCCTGAGCTGCAACGTACCTTGCGCAAGCTGGAAGCTCGTGTGGCCAAGCTGGAACAGAGCAGTGGGACATAGATGGGGATCCCTGCCGATGGCTAATTCACTTGCTTGCCCCCAACGCAAAGATGCTAGCCCAAGAGAAACTGCAGGAAATCACTCCCCTCACCCGCGAGCAACTGGCAGAGCTCATGCCTTCGGCCCAGGGGCTGCTCAGCGATGAGCCCGAAATGGAACACTCCCTGCATGCTCTGCAGCTTTTGATTCTGGTCAGCTGCCTCGCCCGCCTCTGGCAAGACCGCAACGACTACTTCCTCGCCTGGAACCTCACCGTCTACTACAGCCGAGAGCAACTCAAAAATAAAGACTTCCGCGGGCCAGATCTGTTTTTGGTCAAAGGGGTAGAAAACCGCCCCCGCCCTTCTTGGGTGGTGTGGGAAGAAGGTGGCAAATACCCGGACTTGATCATCGAGCTGCTTTCGGAATCGACTGCCAAAGTGGATCGGGGTGAGAAGCGGGAGCTTTACGAAAGGATTTTCAGGACACCGGAGTACTTTTACTATTCTCCGGAGACGCAGGAGTTTATGGGTTTGCGACTGAGGGGGGAGAAGTACGAGGAGATTGAGCCAACGGAGCAGGGCTGGCGCTGGAGCGAGATGCTGGAGCTGTATCTGGGGATCCATAACCAACAACTGCGCTACTTTTTCCCCAATGGGGAGCTGGTGCCTACTCCTGAAGAAGCTGAGAGAATCGAGCGCCAACGTGCTGAGCAAGAGCGACAGCGAGCAGAGCGCCTGGCCCAGAAGCTGCGGGAGCTGGGGGTGGATCCCGATACCTTGTAAGGGTAAAGAGAGGAGAACTGGCAATGACTAACCCGAACCCAATTACTGAGGTGCCGGATCCGATTTATCTAACCGAATGGCCCCCTACCCAAGACGAGCTCCCCTACGACGACGGCGTACCTATGGAAAGCTGGCGACATAAATGCCAGATGGACTTGCTCATCTCCGTCACCCAAACCTGGCTGCAGCAGCGCCCCGATGGCTTTGTCAGCGGCAACATGTTCCTCTACTACAGCTTGGAGCAGGCCCGCAGCCGCAATTTCCCAGGGCCCGACTATTTCGTGGTGCTGGGAGTGCCCAAGGGCGAGCGCAAAAGCTGGGTGATTTGGGAGCGGGGCAAAGGGCCGGACGTGGTGATTGAGCTTCTTTCTCCCAGCACTGCCCAGGAGGACAAGACAAGCAAAAAGCAACTTTATGAGCAGATTATCCGGGTGCCGGAGTACTTTTGGTTTGACCCGTTTGAGCCAGAGGACTGGGCGGGGTTTCGGCTAAGGGGCGGCCGCTATGAGCCAATTGAATTCGATGCAGAAGGTCGCCTGCCGAGCGAGGTTTTGGGACTGTACCTGGTGAAATGGAAGGGCAGGTTTCGGGACATCGAGACCACATGGATTCGGTGGGCCACTTCTTCTGGTGAACTAGTGCCCACCGAGGCTGAGCTGGAGCGGCAAAGGGCTGAGCAGGAACGGCAACGCGCCGAGCGCCTGGCCCAAAAGCTACGAGAACTAGGGGTGGATCCCGATGCCCTTTAAAAGTAGAGACCTTTCCCCCCAATTAGGTTGGGGATAAAGGGCAGGCAAAGGCAGAGAATGGGGCTCTCACTGGGCAATTAACAAAACGGGCAGCTTCTGCACAGCAGGCCGCAGTCCTTGAGGAAAACGCTCCCGCTTCAGCGGATAGCGATAGTTCATGTGCTGAATCAGCCTCTCCCACTGCCAGGCGTTTAAACCGGAGACCAGAGAACAGAATGGCTCCTCAGATATCTCGCGCCCCTCTTCCATCAACTTGAGAGTTACGTTCCCCGCCGCAATTTCCAGTGTCTCATTAGCTAGCTGTGGGCTTGGATCCCCTAGCAAAATAAGAGCATAATCTTTTGGATTGGGGCTAATCAGGATTTGCTGCAGTAGCTGCTCCAACTCTTGAATAAGTTGCTCTGTCTCCATCTCCCAGTAAGGGAAAAGAACGACGTTAAACTTGCTCAGGCGGATCCCGGCTTGGGGCAAAGTCACTGTTGAGCTATCTCTCACTATTGGCAGGTTCTCAGACAGGCTTACCCAGACCCCTGAGTAGTCAATGCTGTGTAACCGAAAGAAAGCCTGAATTTCTTGCTCAAAGTCGTGAACAGCGTCTCGGCATCCCTGCCAATGTCCATAGTCGTCAATTTGGATAAATCCTTGAGAGTTAACCTGACTGTAGAGATGATGAAAGATATCGACTGTGGACTGATACCAGTCTGCATCTGCATGTAGCAAAGCAATTTCGCCTACCTGGTCGCGGTAAGCTGGCAATGTGTCAGCAAACAATCCCTGCACAGGAACAATGAGATCCCAAACTCCTAGTTCCTTACTGATTACCTCCAAGTTCTCCGAGATAGGAGCACCCAAAGCTCCAGCTCCGTAGGGAGTATTATTGGCGAAAACTCCTCGATAATCTCGGTCTACTTCTGTTGGCTGAGGCATCCCGGCGAAAGTGTCAAAAGCGTAAACTTTCCGCGGTCGGCGGCTGTAGTTTTTGATCACCCAAGCCAGCAATGTAGAGCTGCCTCCTTTGTAAACACCACACTCAACAAAGTTTCCAGGGATGTCCTCTTGGCAGACTCGCTTGGCCAAAAGGTAGAGATTCCAAAGACGCTCAAAGCCCAGCAAGGTAAAAGCCTTAACCTTTTCCAAGACTCTCGATAGCTCGAGGTTGCATACCGGGTACTCCTTCAAATGCTCTGGCAGAGTCCAATCCATATTGGGATCCGGAATATGCTCCACAGGCTGGACGTTGCCTCGCCAAGCCACGCCCATAATCTGCATGGTTTGGTAGATCATCGTGTTCCAGCCTCGATCCCTTAGGTAGTTTAAGCCCTCAGCTACATCTGGTGAGGCAAGGTCGTGAAAGAGAACTAGTGCATCTTCAGCAGCGTAACGCTCTGCCACCTGAGCATCGCGAAGAGGAGCTGGCGCGTCATGATTTCCATCGATGTAGATCAAAGACCAGCGGCGGTCATTTTCCTGAGCAATCTCTTCTACTTTCTCTGGACTGTAGCCGGGATATAGGTTGACATTGGAGCGAACTCCCGCTGAGCGAAGAGACTGATCCACACTTTCATAAATTTGAGGATTAGTTAAAGCAGGATCCACCACATCAAGAACAACTCCTCCTGCAGCAAGGTGAGCAGTTGACCAGCCTAGCCAACACCCAATCTCTAAAGCAGGTTTTCCTTGAAACTTAAGCGCAGTATTGTACAAGATGTGTGCTTCATCTCGGCTAACAAAACCAATAGTTGGCTGACGTAAGTCTGTGTGCCAAAGATGGGGAACCTCTTTCCGCAAGTAGGGCCAGGGGTGACAGTTGGGATCCACTGCAGTCATTAAAGGGAAGCTATAGTCAAGATGTATTCTCCTCTGGTAAGGCGATACATAATCGTATCTTTTGATCGGTAGAGAGTTCTTGTCTGGATATCGCAAGCTAGCTTCAACCTTGAAACCTTCAGTCGTAAGTACAATATGAGTTAGCCTTGTCTTAACATCAGCCGTAAGATGTATAACTCCTATTGGATCATGAGGTGGAAAAGGATCTACCCAGAGCTTCCTTTGAGGATCCCACAAAGGTAGCTGGTAGTGAGCTAACCAGTTGCAACTCAATGGCAGAAGCTCAACTCTATCCAGACCTAAATCTTTATAGATAGAAACATTTAAAGCGAACTGATCTGTCCATAAATCAAGGTGTCTGGACATAGCTTGCTCTATCCTTCTTGCCCATGTTGACCAGTGAATAGACTGTCTAGCCCCGGAGAATACACCAGCGTTCAACAAAGGCTCTATTTCTAGGCGATTAAACTCGGTGTGATGGAAATATTTGTGGTAGTGCCAAGTTATCCAGGTTTGCATCCAGAATCTGTTGACATGCTTAGCTACTAACTCGGGAACTATTGAAAACCCTTTTCTTCTTGCTCCTAGAGTGAGCAGTTCAATTGCAAACCAATCTTGGAGCCAAGCGTCTGCATCAATCCAAATATAAACCTCATAGCCCGGAAAATACTTAGGTAGAAATGGTCTAGATACCAGAGCTTTAAGATAACTGGGTTGGCTACTACTATTTGGAACGTTATAATTCCAACTTGGCTCAACGATATGGTCAACGTACTGACTTATCCACTGCAACTGCTCTGGCGTGCAGCCTGTATCGAGGAATCCAATGTCCAGATAGTATCCCTGCGGCTTCTCTCGGATAGAGAGGATAGTCCCTTGGACTAATTCAAAAAACTTGCTGTCAGCACTCGTAACGATGATAGTTGAGTTCATGACTTTCGCATCTCCTCTCTTTTCAAGATTCTACTTCTAAGCTCTGCGCAGATAGCAGAGGGATCCTTTTTGACCAGCTATGATCTCCCCCTGCCAGATCATGTGAGAGGGATCCAACATCTGGTCAATCTGCTTGCGGTCTTGCTCCGAGCAAAACTCCACATAGATGACCTTGATGTCTTTGAGCCATGGCTCCAAACTGGCCAACACCTCCACCTCCTGCCCACCTGTTGCCACCCGGAGCACATCGATGCGCTCTAGACCTAGATCCCGTAGGGCTGTCCTGGCTTCCCGGAAAACCAGCACCCGCTCCACTCCCCACTCTGTCTGAGAGTCTTCCGGCCACAGACGACGAGTCTTGGAGCTATTCTGCCCCGCTAGGCCCACTGGATGCACATGGCAGTTGCCCAAACTAAGAGCATTCTGCTGCAGCAGGTGCAAAGCCAAGGGATCCGCCTCAAAACAGTGAATAACTGCATCCGGGCAAAATCCGCGAAAACAGACACTGGCAAGTCCTATGCCAGATCCAACGTCAATGACAGTCTTCACTTCGGAAATATCGGAAATAAATGAAGGAAAGTTAAGATAAGTCGCCCCATAAAAAAACGTCTCCTCGTAGAGGCGTATCACACACATAAACTGATTTATGGTAAAACGCTGCAGCCGCGTTTCCATCACCCGACTTGCCTCGGTAAAGAGAAGCTGATGATCTTCTCCCAAGACGAAGGCAAAGTTGGCCTTCACAGGTTGCCCCAGCCTCTGCAGGTCTTCAACCATGCACACAGCTGCATCAAACACAGGCCAGCTTGCTGGCTCCCCTGTTAGCTCGTGCACCCGCTCGGCCACACCCCGCTGCTGCAGCAAAGCACAGGGATCCGCAAAGCCCCCTTCCACATACAGCTCCAGCCGCGGCAAGTCCAGCAAGTCAGCAGCAATCACCCCAGGGCAGTTCCGGCTGAGAAACACCTTCAGCCGCTCTTGCACCCGATGCAGCTCCTGAATCGGCTCGTAAATCCCCAGGCGACTGTCCAGCAGCTCGGCGCTGGAGGTGCTGACAAAATGGCGCACCTCGGAACGGGGCGAGTAGCAAAAGGGCTCCGGCAGCTCTCCGCCAAATACCCAGTCCAGCAGATTCTGGATGCGGTGGCGGGGGTGCCACTGTTCATCGAAGGCGTGGTAGGCGCGGCGGGCAATTTCGATGGCCTCTTGCGGATGGTCGAGGTAGTAGCGAACCTTTTCCAAAAGTTCCCCTTCCGAGTCGTAGGTGTCGCAGTAAACTCCTGGTACCAGCAGCTCGTCGAAGCCGGAGGCAAAAGAAAGACGGTCTGTCAGCAAAAAGCCGCCTACCGAAATCACTTCCAAATTCCGAAGATTCAGATCTCCATTTTGGCTACAGTTAAACGAAATCAGCGAGCTGGCAAAGCGGTCGGCTGCTTCTATGCGATTGGCAGTTTTGATAAGGATAGGGAAATCAGCTTCCTTCAAAGCCTGAACAAGGCGAGAGCGTCTGGGGTGTCGAGAACCTTGCTGGCCAATGAAGACGATTTGGTTTTCTCTCACTTCTACCCACTCGTGGGCAATAGGGCGCATGGATATAAGGGGCAACCAGGCCAGGTTTTCCGCACCCGCTGTGGCAAACCAGTGCAGGTGCTGGCGGTTGTAGGCAGTGGCCACATAATCAAAGCCTTCGGTAGCCCAGTAGGCTAGCAGGTGATTGACGGGAAACTTCCAATGATGGGTATCACCCGCCAGTAAAACAGTTGGGCAGCCAAACTTCTTACTGTTTAAGGGAGTACTCTGGTCAAAGCTAGAAGTCCAAATGATTACTAGATCAAACTCCTTATCAGGAATCTTCTCAGAGTTGCCGACAAAGTCAAACAGGTCATAGTCTCCTTCGGGGCATTCCACCAAGTCTTCGGGGAGGTTGGCAAAGCCAAGGCCAAAACCTTTAGCTCTTGGACAAAGAGTAACCTGCTGGTCTGAAAGCAGAGGGGGCGGGATGTAGTCTGGCGGAGCTGGCCAGTTGAGAAGAACGCGCGGAGCTGTGGTCTTGGTATCCTTCATTTTTTAACCCTCTGCCTGGGCAGTCAGCTCTGGCAACCTCCGTAGGAGCTTAGCAGTCTTAGGTTATGAAACGGTTATAAGACCAACTCTACTCCTCCGGGATCCGTCAAAACCCTTGTTTAGCCTGCCCCTGCAGCTTTCTAGGCCTTGATCGGTAGCCAGCAATCTCAGCTTGCCCTGGAAGTCAGGCCAAATGAGAAGGGATCCTTTGACCCTATATCTAGAACAGGCCGTAGGCAGCCCTGCCGTTGATAGTCGGATCCCGCCTACCTTCCTAGCTGCCGAGGTTGAGCAGGAGCAACGGCGAGCGGAGCGCCTGGCCCAAAAGCTGCGGGAACTAGGGGTGGCTCCGGGTACATTAAGCTAGAGAGAACACCAGGGATCCCTTCCATGCAGTGCCAAAACCTTCAAGGAGATTTTGCCTCGGAACTGGAGCAAGTCCAGAGTCTTGCTCAGCTATTGGATTGGGCTCTGGAGTGCCTGCCTGAGCAGCAGATCTTCTGTCAAATTGGCTGGGAAGACTCAGGGGCCGTGCTAGAAGCAATGCTTCGCCATCCTGGAAAATTGACGATGATTCTACGGGATCCGCTCCAGAATCCGTCCAAAAAATTGGCCAGCACGGAGGATCTCCAAGCGCAAATTGTTCGGCTAGGACTGGAAGGACGGGTTCTACTGCTAGAAGGATCGATCCCTGCTCTTTTGGCAGATTTGGGGGAAGGGTTTCCCGATACCCAGATTGGCGTTTGCTTCTGGGCTGAGCTTGTGGACTATCGTACCCATTTGCTCCAGTCCCTGCTACTGCGGGATTATCTGGCTGAGCCGGCTCTGTACTTGGTCGATCACTGCCGCTACGGATCCCTTGCCCAATCGACCTTAGACTTGATGGGTGTGGATCCCGCTTTTCACCTGCAGAAAGCTTTTCCCAATCTCAGCCAAGGGATCCATCTCTTGAGGTGGGATCCTCAAAACAGAGCCCTAACCGAGCAAGATTTGGCTTATATTCGAGAACTAGGCCCAGGCTTGTTGCTGAATGCCAACCCGGTATCCCTGACCTTTTCGCAGCCGGATCCACGAGAGCCGACACGATTTTATCCGTGCAAGTACGTTAAGCTGGATAATTTCCTGCCTGCTGAGATCAACCAAGCTATCCTTCAGCATGCCATCGCCCATCAAGATAAGTTTATCCCTTCCAGAAGCTACAGCCCAAGCAACACTGAAGCTGAGTCTCTCAAGTTTCGCCGCTCTTTGCGTCTAGATTATGCGTACTTTCAAGAGTATGGATCCCTGTTGAGGGAAAAAATTGCAGCAGTGGCTCCCACAATCTTTGCTGAACTTGGAATTGAAAACTTTGATATCCAGATCTTTGAGATGGAGATGATCGCCAGCTATGATGGCTGCTATTTCGCTCCCCACACTGATAATTCTTATCCCCAAACTGCCTTTCGCCAGGTAAGTTGTGTGTACTACTTCCACAAGGAGCCCAAGCTCTACCGAGGAGGCGAGCTGCGCATCTATGACACGCAGAGGCAAAAGCCGCATCCACCAATCCTGTATGGAACCTACGACGAAGTGATCCCGACCAACAACAGCATTGTCTTCTTCTCCAGCAGTTGTCTACACGAGATCCTGCCGGTGTTCGGCCCCAGCCAAGCCTTTGCCGACAGCCGCTTTACCATCAACACTTGGTTAGGAACCAAGCGACTTGCCTAAAGGCTCGAATTCAACATGGCCAGAGTCTGTATTGCTACTACGGTTCGGGATCCAGGGGTGTGCTTGGAGTCGTTCATTCGCTATCACCTTGCTCTCGGAATCGCCCATATCTATATCTTCTTTGACGATCCGGAGGATCTCGCTGTTCAGGTAGCACTTAAGTTTTCCAATGTAACGGCTATTCCCAACGATGAAGCTTTGCAAGTCCAACAAGCACTGGGAAATGTTCTCTACCCAAAGTATGGCCCTCATGCTGGCTATGAGGTCATGGCTCGCCAGATTCTTAATGTAGAAACCGCCATACAACTCGCTCTTGAGCAAGGTATGGATTGGATTATTCATATTGATGGGGATGAGCTCTTCTATCTCGGCGAGGCGCTTACTTTAGACTGGTTTGACCAACTAGATAACGATATACTGCAAGTTCACTTCTTAAACTACGAGGCAGCTCCTGAAGCGTTTGAGATCGAAGACTACTTCCGCGAGGTCACTTTATTTAAGAAAAACCCTGCTATTTTGGATCCCGGATTCTATGCTGAGTTTCAGAGCATCTCCGGTAAGAGCCAATACTTTTTGGCTTATCAAAATGGAAAGTCAGCAGCTCGGATCCATCTCACTCTTTTGCCCAATAGCGTACACAGCTTTGATATTCCAGAAGATCATACCTTAGTAACATCATCCCCTTCTATTTTGCACTACTTAAACTGCGGATTTCAGAACTACTACAAAAAATACGCCCAACTGGGAAACTTTCCTGACTATTGGTGGCGCTCAAAATCTAATCCCATTCGAGTTCCCTTTCATCTGCTCTCAAGAGATGCCTACTGCTTAGGAAATACAAACGAGCTGGTAGACATTTATCAAAAGTTTATACTTTATGACGATTTCACAATCAACCAAAACCTCACAGAGAAGGGGATCCTCACTCGCATTCACTATCCTTCACAGTTGCTAGCGACTGTATCCACTCTGTCCAGTTGACCTATGGCTTAATCTACTCGTCCTGAGTGCAAAAATGCTGGCCCAAGAGAAAGTCCAAGAAAAGATCTCTTCCCTCACCAGCGAGCAACTAGCAGAGATCATGCTCTCTGCACAGGGGCTGCTCAGCAATGAACTCGAAGCGAGTAGCAATCCTTGCCCAAAGACTGCGAAACTGGGGGTGGATCCGGGTACATTAGAACGAGTAGTTTTGGGCACTAGGAATGAACTTCTCAACCTTGACTAGGTGAGAAGTCAAGCGGTCAGTAATGATACTTTCTACGATGGTCACACTTCCAAAAGAAATCCCTCTGCCTATGCCGGCTTTATGCGTCTCCAGGCTTCTTGATAGCTGTAGTATTTGAGAGCGTTTCTGTTGATCAGTTTAAGGTTTGGTTGATCGACCTCCATCCCTGAACTTCCCAAAGCAGTTTAAAGTTTCCCCTTAATCCGCCCACATCCTGGGTCGAGGTTGTCTGGAGAGGCAATAACTCAAGCCCGCCAACCGCTAGATCATCTTGCGTCAAAACTACAGAGCTGGGAATCTCTCCCGACATCATAGAACACTAAAAAAGCTCCCCGGTATGGGGAGCCAAATAGATGACCAAGTCATATAAAGTTAGCCAAGCAGGCCGCAGAAGCGATCTGCAACAAGGTATTGACTAGTCAGCGTCAAACACGTTGCAGGAGCGACCCACAAAGTATGGACTTTTCTGCTGAACTTCGGTGGCTTGATCCCCAAGACCAATCTCACACTTAATAGGTTTGTTGCCAAGGTTGACGTAGGCAGGCCCTTTACCAGTGTCAGCCTCCGTTGTGATCCTCACACCCGTCTGGCTTCCAGGTTTGTCCGTAAACACAGGCTCTTTGTAGATAGGGGTAATTGCAACCCACGGGTCATTCAGGAACTTGTCACCCTTTACCCCGCAGTAGTCAGGTTTAGCCCTGTCAGTGCTATTGCATTGTTCGGGGTCGATGTTTTTCCAGTCAGGGTAGACACTCGTGTCAAGGCGGTAAGCCTCGGAAGCACGGGAGACAGCCGTCAAGGCTGTTTGACCCTCAGCAGCGCGTGAACGACGGACTTGGTTCAAGAACTGCGGAATAGCGATCGCAGACAGCACGCCCACGATCACAATCACCACCAACAGCTCGATCAGAGTAAAGCCCTTGGCTTTGGAGAGAATTTGCTGAGCCAGTTTGGCCCGAAACAGAGACTGACGAGACTTCGCACTCATGGTACTCGATCCTTTGACAACCTAGAGAGTTAACCGTGCAGGTTACCTGCCGCTATTAACTTACCCCGCTGGCGGGCAGTTCATAACAGTCCCCTCCCACGGAGTGCAATTGCGGATCTCTGCTAGGGGCAGCCCAAAAACCGGTGGTCTAGCTGAGCTGGCTGCAGCGGGGCAAACTAGGACTAGTGATCTCCTTCCCACCCATGAACCCTACACTGCAAGCCCAGATCCTGGAAGCTAGGCAACTGCTTCAGCAGGCTCCCAATGCCTTTGCAGAGTGGCTGGTGGCTTTCTACCGAGAGCAAGACGCAAAGGGTTGGCGGGAGTTTTTGCGGGGCTTCTGTGACCTCCCCTCATCTTCATTGGCTGATGAGTCGGCTTCTCCCTCTGAGCCAGAGGCAATCACCCTATCGGCGCTGGAGCAGGCCCTGGTTGCCAACCGGCTGAACCTTGCCTACCAGCTCTACACACCTTTGGTAGAAGCAGGAATCCTGCCGGCGGAGAAGGTAGTAGAGGTGTTGCTATCCTTGGCAGAAAGCCTGGAAAAAAGCTCCACTGAAGATTCGCAGCAACAACGTTTCCAGGTTTGCCTGAAGCTGCGCGAGCTGGCTTTTGAGCTGGATCCATTCCGGCGGGATAACACCCAAGTTTTGCTGATGCGGGCTCTGCAAGCTCAAGACGAGCTGGCCGTAGGCTTTTACGGGCAGGCTTTGCTAGAGAGCCTGGCCAGTCTGGAAGACGACGAGACCTTGGACATCACCCAAGAGCCACTCCTGACCCAGTTGCTCACCCGACTCTGGGATGACGGCTACTTGGATTTGTTTTTTGAGCTGGCCACAGCCTTACAAGCTCATCTGCCGGGGAGTCAAAAATCAGGATTTGCTGCTTTGCTAGCCCAACTGGCTCATGCGGCAGATCCCGAGCAGGCGGGGCGCTATGAAGGTTTGTGGACGATAGAGAACCTGGTCGACGACTTCTTCCAAAAAGTAGCTTTTGCTCTTTTCGAGCACTCTACCAGCGATGGCTATTCCACCTTGGGGGAAGCTCTTCTCACAGCAGCCGAGAGCCCCCAGGTGCAAGAGAACTTTACCCTACGCCTAGCTCTTCTAGCAGAATCTTTAGGAAAGCTGATCTACGCCGCCCGATCCGAACGTGTAAACTTTGCTATCCAGAAGATCATGGATCTTCTTTCATCGACATTGATTGACTTGAATTCTCTAGAAGTAAGTGACGAAAATCTTCCTGAGAGCTTGACTGCGGCTAAGGTTGTTCTCTTCCGGGTTTGCGTTTGTTGGGGCTACCTAACTGATGATCGATCCCTAATTCGTTATTACCAGCAGCTTGCCGGTAGGATCTTTAGTGATTGTCTAAGCCTAATGGCTTCCCAGCGAGATTTTCTCTGGTCAGAGTATTGGCAGAAGAACCAGAAAGCCTATCAAAGAGCTAACCCAAGCAGTCGCAAACTGCGAGTCGGCTTTCTTGGCAAATGCTTCCAACGACACTCAGTAGGCTTTCTCAGCGAAGCCATTTTGCGAAACTTATCTCGTGAACTGTTAGATGTTGCTTACTACTGCTACCAAGGCCGAGAGAATGAAGAAGTGGCTAGCTATGACAACATGTATCAAAAGTTTCGCTCACATCAAAACCTTTACTTCCGCTTCTTTACTGAAGAAGTTAAACCTCCCCAGGTGGCTGCAAAAGCTCGTGAGGATCGCATCGATATTATGGTTTTCATGGACTCCATTACCAGTCAGGATGCCAACGTTATAGCGGCTTTGCGAACTGCCCCTATACAGATTGGTTGGCTGGGAGGAGATGCTGTTGGTCTGCCGGAGTTTGATTACTTCTTTGCCGACCCCTATATTCTTCCCGGAGATGCTCAGGCCGATTACCATGAGAAAATTATCCGTTTGCCTAGCTACTGCGCTGTCGAGCATCTGGACGTTATCCCTGCCGATGAGATAAACTTCGAAACCGAGCTTAGAATAAGCACGCGAGACGTCGTCTTTCTTACTGCGGCCAGCTCCTATAAGCGCACTGACGATTCTATCAATGCTCACTTGCAAATTCTAAAGGCTGTTCCCAATGGAGTCCTCATTGTCAAAGGCGCAGGGGAAATTGCTACGATTATCAGACACTATCAAGAAAGAGCTAAAGAATTAGGTGTTTTAGATCGCGTCCGGTTCCTGGCTAGAACCAGAAGAGCAGAAGAGCATCGCGGCCAACTGGCTCTGGTGGATCTGGTTTTAGATACCTTCCCCTACACAGGCGCAACCCACACTATGGAAGCTCTCTACATGGGCGTGCCAGTTCTCACCTTGGTAGGTCGCCATTACTACGGCCGCATGAGCTACAGTCTGCTCAAAAATATTGGTCTTGAAGACTGCATTACTTGGTCGGTAGAAGAGTTTATCCAGCGCGGGATCCAACTGGGTAATGATCCAGAGTGGATTAATCGGATCAAAAGGCAAATTAAGGATTCTCGCCGTTGGTCAGTAATTTGGGATCCAAGAGAACATGCTCGCAGCATGGAAGCTGCCTTCTTCCACATTCTAGAAGGTAAATCCCACGAAACTTATACGTTTCACCCCAACGACTTGTACTCAACTCCAGATGAATGGAACCAAGCTGGGATCGAGCTCATTCGATCCCTAAGTGCTGATGCTTCAGTCTCAACACGTCAATCTGCTTGGGAAGAGGCACTATCCCTGTGGCGAAGAAGTTTGGCTAAGGATCCCCGCCATGTTCCCTGCTGGCTAAATCGAATACATGCTCTACTGGTACTGGGCGATCGTCCTCGCGCCTTTGAAGATGCCTACGCTCTCCTGGAGTTTTTGTGCACCGAAGCGCAGGATCTACAACCTTCCCGGTTGACAGATGTTCCCATTTGGGTTCAAAGCAAAGGTTTTGCAAAACACACTTACCTATACTATCTAGCCAAGTGGATGGCCACCCACATTGGGGTTGTATATAGCCCCGAAGCCATGAGATTTTGGAACCTGACTTATTCTATAAACCCAGATGATATCCAAGCTGCCTTGGCAGTAGGAGTTGAGCTCCTCTCGCAGAGAAAGATAGAAGGGCTGATACCTATTAACCGTGTACTTACTCTTGACCCAGATCATCAACTAGCAAGTCTGGCCAAACAAATTGCGATGTGGGAAGTTGTGCCCCAAGTGCGTACAGCTTCTCTGCCTGGCCAACCGGAGCTCTATCTCGACTACGAAGGTTGTAGACTTTCACTGGAACCTTCCTTCTCAAGTATCGTGACCCGCGTCTTGCTGACTCAAGGGGAGTGGTTTGAGGAAGAAATGGATTTCTGCCGTCACTTCCTCAAGGCAGGCATGAATGTTATCGATGTGGGAGCTAACGTTGGGGTGTACACTTTCCTTGCTGCCCGCCGAGTTGGCCCTACAGGCAGTGTGATCGCAGTTGAGCCGACAACTTCCTGTATTCAACACCTGCAAAAGACAATCAGTGCTAGCTCCCTAGAAAATGTTGTTTCCCCTGTCGAGTCTGCCGCTGGAGACCATGAGGGCACCGTGCAGTTTCAGGAAGAAAGGGCTACCGTATTTAACTCCATCAGTGATCCAGGGCCGGTGCCAGAACAGAAATCGAGAGATGAGAAAGTAGTGAATCTTACCACTTTGGATTCTATCTGGCGCTCGAAGGGAAAGCCGCAAATCGATCTCATCAAGATCGATGCAGAAGGTGCCGAAGAGCAGGTCATATCCGGCGCGCTAGAATTGCTCGCTGCCACCCAGTCTATTGTTATCTTTGAGAATATAAGCGGTTCTAAAGTTACGGGATCCGCTACCGCGAAGGTATTGGAGCCGTTGGGATATGGGTTTTACACCTACAACCGTTTCCTGAATAAACTCACCAAGGTCAAGCCGCAGCAATATCCCGTTTCTGCCCTAAATATCATCGCAATCCACCCCTCAAACTTGGAAAAAGTTGCAGATATGATATCGGCTTAGACTTACCAAATTCCTTGATGAAGCAAGCCCTGAGCAAAATTAACTAACCTGAAGAGCGCAGCGCTTGCATCAACTGCTGGGGCGTCATCTGCTCGTAGGGCTCGAAGGGCTGATGGATCCAGGGATTATCCGGCAGGTAGTCCACGTAGTAGTCGGGCTGGTAGACAGAGGCCGCTTTGTACCAAAGTACGCCGGTGCGGATTTCCTCGATGTAGAAGCCGTAGTGGTGTTTGAGCCAGTGGACGGCCCGCTTCAGGGTCATGCCGGAGTCGACTAAGTCGTCCACCAACAACACATGGCTGCCCAGGTTGGCAGTGGTCATGGCCAAATCCCGCGAGAAAATTAGCTGCCCTCGCTGGCGATTGCCAGGGCCGGAGTAGGAAGAAGCGGCAAGAATTGCTAGAGGGAGATCGAATAGGCGGGCCAGAGTGTCGCCAATGCGCAGCCCCCCTTTGGCGATGCAGACAATTTGGTTAAACTCCCAGCCGCTTTCGTAAACTTTGACGGCCAGCTCCTCGATTTTGCGGTGGTAGTCGGCCCAGGTAATGGAAATCTCGTGCAAGGGATCCCTCTCCCGCAGTCTGGATTGGTCAATTCTAATTCTCCCCTTCGGCAGCCTGCCGATGGCAAGCTGAGGGTCTAGCTTTCTTTTAGCGGGATCACCTTCACCCAGTGGGAATAGGCGGGATCCCGATTTTCGGTGATGGCCGTCAGCTTCTGCCGCAGTTGCTCAGTGATGGGGCGAGAGGTGGGCAAGACGTACTGTTCGATCTGGCGGATGGGCGTGATCTTGGCCGCGGTGCCGGTCAGGAAGGCTTCCTCGGCAATGAACAGCTCCGACTTGTCGACGGGCCGCTCTTGGGTGGGGATCCCTAGGTCGCGGGCCAAGGTGAGGACGCTGTCGCGGGTGATCCCTTCTAGGATGTCCTGGTCGAAGCTGGGGGTAATCAGCACGCCGTTGCGCACGATGAAGATGTTCATGCCCGAGGCTTCGCTCACTTTGCCCTGGGAGCTGATTAAGATAGCTTCGTCGAAGCCAGACTGTACTGCCTCGGTCTTGGCCAGGGAGGAGGTAATGTAGGCACCAGTGATCTTGCCCCGCAGCGGTAGGCTGCGATCCTCCTGGCGGGCCCAGGAGCTGATGCGGCAACTTACCCCTTCCGGCGAGAGGTAGTCTCCCAATTCCAACCCGTACACGAAGAAGTCTTTCTCGATGTTGTGCAGCCGCGGTGAGATGCCCAGGTCGGAGGTGTACACCAGGGGGCGGATATAGAAAGAGGTGGAAGGGCGATTTTTCCGGATCAGCTCCACAATGACCTGCTCGATCTTCTCGGCGGGCAGATCGAAGCAGAGCAGGCGAGCACTCTGACTCAGCCGTCGGCAGTGGCGATCGAGGCGAAACACCAGCACCTGATCTGGGTTTTGCGGATCGGGGATCCCGCGTAGGCCGCCGAAGGCTGCCGTCCCGTAGTGCAGAGCATGGGTGGCAATGGAGATCTTCGCCTCGGCAAAGGGGACGATCTGGCCCTGAAAGTAGGCGTAGGGCAGAAAATCGGGCATGGTCGGCACCTACTGCGGTGGGAAAAGATGTAAGAGTAGGAATATTATCACCGATGGAGGCAGCGCCGGCAGCACTCGGGAAGATATATGCACCGCAGGGTTTTTTAGCCAGTCCATTTCTGCGAGGGCTGCGGCGGCAAATAGCTTCTAATCTACGAGGGGCTGACGAACTACACCCTATGACGCAAGGAGCCCACTCCCCTTGCGAAGGCAACAATGCTCTTTTTGGCAAGGCTTCTTTCACCCCGAGGGTGGTAGGGTAAGAATGTGGTTACTCAAACAGTTGGAAATGAAGCTTTCAAAACCTTCTGTTGCTTCCTTGCTTTTGCTGGGCGTTTTGCCCCTCAGCAGCCCGATGCTAGGGGTAGGCGAAAGCACAGAGGCAGCTTTTGCTCAATCTCCTGCTCCAGCCGTCCGCATTGAAGAAGCGATTCAGATTGCTCGATCTGCTGTTCCCAATGCTGTGATCAAAGAAGTTGAGTTGGAGCGCGAAGATGGGCGCTTAGTTTGGGAAGTAAAATTCACCAACGATGTTGAAGTCAAGATCGACGCCACTAGCGGCGATGTTGTCGATATCGATGACTGCACGAACTGGGGTAAGCGTTGCCGGAAAAAGCGGTAGTTGCCACTGCTTGATGAATGCTTGATGAAAAAGTAGCAATCTTGAGAACTGCAAAAGCTGGGGATCCCGTTCATTTGGGCAGGGGGAAGGTGTTCGCATAATAGCCGCCCGATGGCTGAGGCCAGTTTAACTGCTGGCCAGGGGCAGGTGGTCGAGTCGGTCTGGGCTAAAATGCTCTCTATCCGTCTTGCTGCTCCCCCTGATGGACGACCCTCCTTTAGCCTCGGCCCCCAGCCCTGAGTTCTCTTGGGGAGAGGCGTCTCTCAGTCTCCTCTGGGTTATCGCTCTTCTCCTCATCAACGCTTTTTTTGTGGCGGTGGAGTTTTCCTTGGTGTCGGCGCGGCGCTCCCGCATGGTGCAGCTGGCCAGCGAAGGGAACCGCCAGGCGGGGATTGTGCAAAAGGCCCAGGAACAGTTGGAGTATGCCCTCTCCACCACCCAGTTGGGCATTACCCTAGCCAGCGTGCTGCTGGGCTGGATTGGGGCCACCCAGGTTGCGCCGACGCTGTTTTTGGCCTTGAGGCAGTTGGCTTGGCTTCAGAATGTGGATCCCGCCCTTATCCGGGGAGTGGCAGTGGTGGTGGTGTTTTCGCTGCTCACCTATTTCCAAATTGTGGTGGGAGAGCTGATCCCGAAAACTCTGGCCATTCTCTACTCGGAGCCGATTGCGCTGCAACTGGCCTGGCTTAACCGCTTGGTGAGCCGCTTTTTGCACCCTTTCGTGGAGCTGCTCCGGTTCTCCTCCCGCTGCTTGTTGCAGCTTTTTGGCGTCCGCATCCCGGAGGCCACTTCTTTTTACAGCACCATGACAGTGGAGGAGCTGCAACTGCTGATTGCCTCGTCGGTGGAGTCGGGCAACATCGAGGCGGAGGAGCGGGAGCTGTTGAGCAATATTTTCGAGTTCGGCGAGACGGTGGCCAGCGAGGTGATGATCCCGCGCACCAGCATCGATGCGGTGCCGGAGACGGCCACGGTGCAAGAGGTGCTGGCCGAGGTGGCCGAATCGGGGCATTCCCGTTACCCGGTCTATGGCGAGTCTTTGGACGACATCCGGGGGCTGATTCACGTCAAGGAGCTCATTGGCGAGCTGGCCAAGGGATCCTTGGATTTGCACAGCCCCATTGCTCCCTTCATTCGGGAGGTTCACTTTGAGCCGGAAAACAAGCTGATCGCAGAGCTCTTGCCGGAGATGCAGCGGCACCACTGGCCGATGGTGGTGCTAGTGGATGAGTTTGGCGGCACGGCGGGCCTGATTACCATCCAAGACCTGGTGGAGGAGATCGTCGGCAAGCTCTCCGATGGCCCAGATCCCAAGGCGAAGGAGCCGGATATTCAGGAGCTGGACGAAAATACCCTCCTCATCCAGGCCCAGTTGGACATTGAAGAGGTCAACGAGCGCTGCCACCTCAACTTGCCCCTCCACGAGGACTACCAGACCCTGGGGGGCTTTTTGATCTACCACCTGCAGAAGATCCCGCGCGTGGGGGAAAAGTTTACCTACCAAGACATGGAGTTCCAGGTGGTGCGCATGGAAGGGCCGCGGGTGGATCGGGTGAAGGTCGTCCGCCACCGCCGCAGCTCTCCCAACCCCCTGCCTTCCCTGCCCCCTGCTCAGACGGCGCAGCCGGGCACTTGAGGAGCTAGGTTTTGACGACCTTGAGGGTCTGCAGCCGCACGTCTTCGGGGCCGTTGATGAAGCCGCCCGCCTCGTGCACCAGCAGCAGATAGTCCACTGCCTCTTGGGTCACCTCTTCGCCAGGCACCAAAATGGGGATCCCAGGCGGGTAGGGGGAAATGATTTCGGCACAGATGCGGCCCACAGCTTCTTGAAAAGGGATCCGCTCGATGGGGGCAAAAAAGGCCTGCCGCGGCGAGAGCCGTTGGGGCGGGAGGGGGGGGCGTTTCAATTCGGCCAGGCGCCGCAGTTTCTCGGCCATTGCCAGGGAAGGCGGGGATCCCTGGGCATACTTCGACAAAGCCGCAAAGCTCTCCACCAGCCGGTCGATATCCCGCTGGGTGTTGCCGAGGCTAACAATAAAGACCACGTTGTGCAGGGTGGACATCTCCGGCTGCACGTGGAAGTGCTCGTTGACCCAGTCGTGGGCGTCGAAGCCAAAGAGGCCCAGCCCCGACACCGTCACGGTCAAGCGGGTGCGATCCAAATCGAAAAAGCCGGGAGTGGAGCCAATGCGTTCCGGGCCAAAACAGAAGATCCCGGAAATACGGTTGAGGCGGGCGCGGGCCTGATCCGCCAAAGCCAGGGCTTGGCCCAGGAGAACTTCCCCTTCCAGGGCCATCTGCCGCCGCGCCACGTCCAGCGACATCATGAGCACGTAGTTAGGGCTGGTGGACTGCAGCAGCTGCAGGATGTTGCGGACTCGGTTGGGATCGACTCGGGATCCCTTGAGGTGCAGCATCGACGCCTGGGTCATGCCGGAGATGACTTTATGGGTGGACTGCACCACCAGGTCGGCGCCGGCTTCCAAGGCGGAGAGGGGCAGTTCTGGATGAAAGCCCAAGTGGGGCCCGTGGGCTTCGTCCACTAGCAGAGGCAGGTTGTGGGCATGGGCAATGGCTGCCAGCGCTTCTAAGTCGCAGCAAACCCCGTAGTAGGTGGGGCTGACCACCAACACGCCCTTGGCGTCGGGGTGCTGGGCCAGGGCCTGCTCCAGGCCGGCAGGAGTGATGCCGTGGGCAATGCCCAGCTCCGAGTCAAAATCCGGCTCAATGTAGACGGGCACGGCCCCAGAGAGGATCACGCCGGCGATGGCCGACTTGTGACAGTTGCGCGGTAGTAGGATCTTGTCCCCTGGGTCGCACACCGCCATCACCAGGGTTTCTACGCCACAAGTGGAGCCGTTGACCAAAAACCAACTGCGATCGGCGCCGTAGGCCGCTGCCGCCAGCTCTTGCGCTTCCCGGATCACGCCGTCGGGATCGTGGAGGTTGTCCACCTCCGGCAACTCGGTGAGATCGGCCCGGAAGACGTTTTCTCCCAAAAACTCCCGCAAGTCGGCGGCGATCCCGCGTCCCTGCTTATGGCCTGGCGTGTGAAAGGGAGCCTTGTCCAAGCTGCAATAGTGGCGGATGGCCTCAAAAAGAGGGGCCCGCTCTTGGGCTTTGCGGTCCAGCAGGCGCAGACGACGGGACGCTTTGGACAGATGCGACAGAACCATGGACCACTCCCCAACACACCAGCGTCCAGCCATTATCCATCCCCAGCCTAGCCAAGTCCACCCTCAAGGTCGCCTCAGGAAGTGTCTTTCCTGCTAGCCTGGGTTTCAGGTTGCCTTTTCTTCCTGTATGTTTGAAAAACTGCCTCTTCCCCTGAGCACGCTCGTGTTGCTGGCGGGCGTTGCCGCCACAGCTTGGGGCTTTGCCCAGTACAGCGATCCCACCCTCAATCTCATCGGCCTGTTTGTCGGGATCCCTCTGCTGCTGGGGGGGGTGACCATGAAGGTGGTGGAGCTCAAGCCAGTGCCTGCCCTGACGTCCCCTTCGCCAGAAGTGCTCCAAGCCCGCGCTCAGCAGGCCACGGAAATTCAAAAACAAGTCCGCGCCGACATCACCAAATATAGCTATGGGGCCAACGCCCACCTGGAAGAGGCCCTGGAGTTTCTCGGCCTGCGCGGCCCTCTGGAAGCAGACCTACCCAAAATCAAAGGCTACAGAGAAGAATTGCGGGATGGCCGCTACACCCTGGTGCTCCTGTTTGATTCGCCAGCCGTTTCCTTCCAGCAATGGCAGGAAAGCTACCAAAAAAAAATGCAGGGCTTCTTTGGCCGCGACGTGGAGGTGCAACTGGAGCAGCCCCGAGAACATCAGGTGGAGCTGGCGCTCATCGCCCGTCCCGGATCCCAGGCCACCTGAGCAAGACGGCGGGGCTTAGGTCCTTTGATTTCACAGTTTTGTTCTTAAGATTAGAACGACTCACACAGGTGTGTTCAGAACTGAAACACTAGAGGAAGGAGACTTGGGGATCCCTATTTTTTGAATGGTAAAAAGTTAGCAGGATTCCTCTCTGAGCGACACGAAAACAGCGCCAGCAATGACGCTAAGCTCTCGTCCTCAAGCTGGTTGCCAGTCGCTTGCCAAAAGCTTCTACAACCCACCTCATGCAATCCAAGGGATCCCTGGCAGCAGTTGTCACCAGTTGGTCTCGTAGGGTTTTGGTTCCAAGATAAGCAGTTGGTCAAGAAACTTAACATCTAGGTCAACTCATCTTAACTCAATAAAGACTCCCCGAGCCATCGGGTTAACTTTTGTGGGTCTCAGCAGCCCAATCCTGAATAATCCAGGTACGCAAGATCTGGATTTCCTCAGGGCTCAAGTGGCCCAAGCGATCGGTGCCGGTGCCGTTGCGGCGAATATAGGCCAATTCGGGAGATCCGCTGCGTCCAATAAAAGAGCCGGGAAATTCTCCTTGGGGATCACTCACGGGGGGTCTCGGCGTCGGCATGGCTCCTGTCCCAAGCTCCAACAAGGAACCGGGGGCGTCGGCCTCTTTTCCTTCCCCATTCAAGGGGATCCCTGCCGCCCGCTGAATAACAGCATGGCGAGCCAACCAGCGCGGTTTCAGCAACTCGCTATTTTCTGATCCGGGCGTTACGTAACGCATCACCGCGGCATAGCTATCCAAAGGGCTGCGCCGCATCCGACCGGCCTGCTGATGACAACCTACACAACTGGCTTCTAGCAAGGGCTTAATATCTCGCTGGTAGGTGTATTGAGGCTCGGTGCGGAAGGTCAACTCTATGGGATTTTGTAAATCGAGCTCTTTGGCAGCAGGTAAGAACACTCTGTAATCAGTGCTGTAGCTGAGTGGCTGTAAAGGCTGTACAATTAGCTCGTTGCCCTGGATATCAAAGGCTACTTCCAAAGGAGGCTGGATCCCAAAAGCCAAACTCGTTATTCCTGTCGGAAGCTCTCGGTCGAAACGCAGGCGAATGCTTTGACCAACTGGGATCCCTCTTTGGCCATTGGAAGGATTGCTAGAGACCAATGCGACTCCACCTTGAGGAAGAGGAGTAAATTCTACCTGAGCTTTTCGGGCCGGCACTCTTGGTTGTAAAAGAGTCAACGCATTGGGATAGAAAGTGGCATATCGTTCCAGTTGGGTTGGCAATGGGTTTTGCTGCCAAACACTGCGAGGCATTCGCACTGTGAATAGGGGCACCTGTTGTTCGCCGGCTTGCCCCCGTACTTCTAAAGTAAGCTGCTCCGCTTGCGGCTGTGCCTGAAATTGTTGTGCCAAGGTCTGCCAAACCAAAGAGCGCGATTGCTCGACAAGCTGTGAATAGCTCTGCCCCTGCACCCGTAGAGAGAGATGGTAGGTTTGCGGCCAGCCCACCTCACCCAAAGCTAGCACCCAGGCCAGCCCGAAGGCGAGCAACAGGGATCCCAGCTTTAGCCAAAGTCGGCGGCAAGAGTTCGATATCAGCATTAAGCAGCAACGTATCTTAGGTTTTAGCAGTTTCTATGAGTGTCTTCCATCTTTGACAAAGCAACTGATTTGGGAAAATGACAGTCATTGGTGGGGCACTCTTCTAGTCCTCTAGAATAGTTGGGGTAATCAAGGCAACGACTTCACTTCTAGTGTTCGTCGTGTTTTGCCTACGAAAGAGAGAGCCTAGCAGAGGGATCTCAGCAAGAAGTGGAACTTTATCAACAGACACTCGATCCTCCTCTTGTATCAATCCTGCCAAAAATAGTGTTTCCCTGTCTTTAAGTCTGATTTGCAAAGAGCCAACAGAACGCTGATTGAGTAAGCTAATTACGGTTCCGTCTGCTAAAGTAATTTGGCTACCAATAGATGAAACCTGGGGAAGAAGATTCAACGTAACGTAGCCATTGTCATCAATCCTGACGTTTTGAATAATTAAGTTGACTCCTGCGTTTCCTTTTTCAAAAACGACTGTTGACGTACCCGTTGCAGGGTCTGTTACCAACCTCCTATTGGTGATAACTTCTTGACCAACTACAATAGCCGCACCCGTGTTGTTAGCGACGACCACTTTTGGGTCAGCCAGTATCTTGGCTGTTCCTGAAGCAATAGCTGCATCTATGCGGGCCGCAAGAGATTGCTGGAGTCGGTTTAAGGTGTTGAACACAAGTGAGCCTCCAGTTCCTACGGAAGGAACTACGCCAACGTCAGGAACCGAAGACCCTGCGGGCTGGTTGAGGGGAGTTCCACCAAAGTTGGTATTATCTCCAGAGCCCAGTGCAAAGTTTCCGGAAGCACCGCCTAATGCAACTCCTAGATTAGAGTTATTATCGAGGTTAATCTCAATAAACCTAGCACTAACTAAGACCTGACGACTTCTAAGATCAATTTGGGCAAGGTAGGCTGCAATCACATCATGCTGGGCAGGTGTGGCAACAATAGTTAGTGAGTTCGTTCTTGGATCTGCTTGAATGGCTGACTCTTGAGCGAGAGGGATATTCGATGCTTCCAGAATAGCTAAAATTCTACTTCTGATTTCACTTGGAGTGATACTTAGTTGTCTAGCATTGATTTCGACTGTTGCTTGCCCGCCTCCGGCCCCAGCAGCAGTAAGGTTAAAAGTCTGTTCTGTCTCTTCAATTCTCAATTGATTAAGTCTATATGTTTTGACGATCCGCTGGCCGACTCCAGGGAGTGTAGTACCAATAAAAACTGTTTGCCCTACACGGGTTGCTTGCAGTTCCTTCAGGCGCAAGATAAAGTTAAATGTCTCTTGCAAAGGTGAGTCAGCTACATCCAAGGAAATCGTTAAGTCTGGAGGAACATCATTAAGGACTACATTTAGTCCAGCTCGACGCACCAAGAGACTCAACACGTCACCTACGGGAGCATCCCTCAGGGTTAAGGTGATCTTGGCATTTGAGCCCAAGTCAACTGGAGGGGGAGCAGGAATGATGCTGCCGACTGCAAGATCCCCTGCCGGAGGAGCTACTGCTCGACCCTGGAACGGAGAAGTGCTGAGATCAACAGATCCCGGTGGCAGTTGGGGTTGGTTGAGCTGTCCTACAGAGGGCACCTGAGAAATGACCGGCCTAGGAGAAGCTGGCTGAGGAGTAGGAGCTGTCTGAGCTGGCGGGGAAGAGGGGGAGTTTTGGGCAAGAGGCTGAGGAGTAGGAGCTGCCACGCGGGGAGAAGGAGAGTTTTGAGCAGCCGGAGAAGAGGCAGGGGTTGCCGGTGGGGCACCAGGCTGAGCTCGAGTTGGCGAGGCTGGTTGATTGGGCACTACTTCTTGGCTGGGCGCTGCAGCTACAGGAGCTGGCAGGGCAGAGGGCAAGCCCTCAAACTCGAAGACCAACTGCGTTGGGCTACGCTGGGCCAGCAAGCCTTGGGGAGCTGCCGCAACGCCGGCAATTTCTACCCGCACGCTGTCACTACCTATTTGCTTGGCTTCGATGAAGCGCACTCCCGGCAGGGGAGAATCCTGACGATAGCGGCCTTGACCTCTATCCAGTTGGGCATTGGCGATATCCCCAATCCAAGACCGGCCCTGCTGGGTAAAGAACACCTGAGGACGGGCGCCCCCCGTGGTTTGGATCTCCAGTCTCATGCGGTTGCCGTGGGGCACTAGCCGAATATCGGTGATACGGCTGAGGCTTTGCGGATGGGTGGAGGTCAATTGTTGGGCAGCAGCCTCATCAGGCCGGCTTTCTACGGCCAACAGGGGCAGAGAAAGGATCAAGCTCAATGCCCATCCCCAAGCAACTCGACGGCTCATTATCCTCACACCTCACTCCCTTGTCCAAGCGTGTTCCTGCTTGACCTTCAGCACAGGTCTAGGCCGTGCTTCCCTAATCAAAGCCGAAATTTTAGCTTTTGCCACTACCTGTAGAGGCTTTTTTCTCCAATCTTCCCTACAGTCACACCAGATAGATGTCCCTCACCTCTGGGTTGCCCCCTGCGACAGAGCCCGCTGTCAGCCACCAGAGCCTAAGCAGGGTTCAGGCTGACCTATTGACCGGGTGCTGGCTGCTCTGGTTCAGATTGAGTAGGGGCGGGCTGTTCTGGTGCAGGGGAGGGTTATCCTTCGGGCGCAGGGGCAGTACCCAAGGGAATGTCTTTGTTGTAGTAATAGGCGGTCAAGTCGAAGGCGACGTTCAGCTCCCCCCTCCCTTGAACGGGATTGAGGGAGAGGTTGCCCACGCGGAACAGAGCCCGAAAACGCTCGATGTCTCTCATGAGGTTGATGATGTCGGTGTAGGGACCCCGCAGGGTGACGCGGGTTGTCTGCAGTTGGATGGCTGGGGCGATGATGGCAGGCACTTCTGGGTTGTTCGAGGAAGCTGGCGTCAGAGGGGAAGGGCTGAAACTGAGCAACTGAGCATTGGGTTGTCCCCGCACCAGTCGGTTGAGATCGATCAGTTGCGTGTCGGCATTCTCGGGGGTGGCGAGCAAGGCGCTGATCTGTTGCTGCTGCACGCGAGCCCTCTCGATTTGGTTGGGCAGATCCTGTAAGCCGGCAATCTGGCCCTGTACCTCCTGCAACTGGCTGGTTTTTTGGGCTACCTCTCTTTCTAAGGCTTGCACCTCTCTAATCAGAGGACGGAGTTGGGTGAAGGCCAAAAAGCTCGCCGCGCCCAGGCCCAGGATCCCGATCAACAGGCCAATGCGAATAGGGGTCAGCTCGACCCCCAACAATACCGGCGGCCCTGCCGGAGGTGCCACCAGTTGTTCGTCGTGAAAACTTTCCACCGAGCCGGTCATCAGTTCCCCTCCACTTGACGCAAAATGCGGATCTTTTCCACCAAGCCTATCGCTCCCCGCTGCTCCAGCTCGCGGGTCAACTCCGGGTCGGGATCCCCTATGGTTCGAATAGTAACCGTTAGGCCGTAGGTGACGCTGGGTTCAGTTTCAGGGGTGCCCTCCACTCGAGAGGCACTGTTGAGAACGGCACTGGTTACGAAGTTGGAATCCAGCAGAGTGAGCAAAAAGTCGTTCACCAAGGGAAAATCCAGCGCCCCGCCTTGGATGTTCACAGTATCGCCAGAGGCGCTGATGTTGGTTATCCATACCCCTTGCCCAGGGATCCTGCGCCGCAGTTCTTCTAGAATGGCCGACCAGGGCTGGACGGATCCGAGAAAAGAGCGAAACCCTTCCGTCTGGGTGCGAATGGTTTGCAGTTCTTGGCTGAGGCCCTGGAGTCGGGTCAACTCGGCATTGGCTGTGCTGAGTTCACCGTCGAGGCGGGTTCGCTCTGCCCTCAGAGTATTCCGCTGACGGGAAAAGCTGTCTTGGAAATACAAGAAAGCCCCCATGGCCACAGCAGCCACGGCAACCCCCAGACCAATGGCCAAAGCCCAGCTCTCAGCTCCGGCGGCAGTTTCCGGGCCAGCCACCACTCCCCCTGTCTGAACTGTGGTGGGAACCTCCGGTCTTTCTTTCAGAAAGTTGATCTCTGGTGTGTACATCTCACCGCCTCGCTCATGGTTGGGTATTGCGCTTAGGGGATCCTCTTGGGCGGATCCCGAAGACTACTTGCTGGCTTCCCGCATGGCCAGCCCCAGGGCCACTCCCATCGCCGGTCGCTCCTCCAAGGGCACCTCGATTGAATCCGGTATCAGGATGCTGCCGAAGGGATCCGCTAACTCTACGGCCAGGCTCAGCGACTGCGACAAGAAACCATCCATTTGGCCAATAGCCGCCCCCGGCCCAGCCAACAATACCTTCACCACAGGGGAGTTACTCTCTGCGCTGGTAAAGAAATCAATGGAGCGCCTCAGCTCGTCCGCCAAATCGGAAACGACCCGCGCCACGGCTGCCACGCCCGGGTTACTGGGAACCGGTTGCTCTCCCGTGGCCAAAACATCGGCGGGGTTGATCAAGGGTAACCTTAGAGTTCGCAACAGGTCGCCGGTGCGGCTAACCGGCAAATTCAGGGCCTGGGCTAGCACCTGCCGCATGTGAATGGTGCCGATGTTGACGGTGCGGGTAAACTGCGGGATGCCGTTGACCAAGATGCTGATCTCGCTGCTGTCGTAGCCGATGGAGCTGAGCAACACCGCCTCTTGGGGGCTGTACTGGATGAGTTGGTCACGGATGGTGCGAATGAGGGAGAAGCTGGCCAGCTCCACACAGCGCGCCTTCAAGTTGGCCGCCTGCAGCACGGCCAGGTAATTGTCCACCACCTCTTTGGGGATGGCTGCTAGCAGCACCTCGATGCGCTCAATGCCATCCTGGGAAAGGTCTAGGCCCAGGGGCTGGTAGTCCACATCCGCCTGATCCCGGGGGTAGGGGATGTAGAGCTCCGCCTCCTGTTCTAGAACCACCCGCCGCAACTCATCGGCAGGCAGGTCAGCAGGCAGGCGAATGAGACGGACGATCGCCTCTCGCACCGGCACCGCGGTCGCCACTGGCAAGCTGGTGGGCACCTTGTATTCGTTTAGTAAGTTGGCCAATGTCAAGCCAACTGTGCTCGGATCAAGAATGCGCCCCTCGATCACTGCCCCCTCTGGCATTTCCACGCTGTGGTAGTGAACCAGACGATAGCGACCATTGCCCTGCTTCTTGACTTGGGCAACAGCAAGGCGCTCGGGATTGATATCTACCCCAAGCATGGTTTGAGTTTTGGAGCCACCAAGAAAGCCGAACACGCCCTGCCCTCTGCGCCACTGCTAGACGCATACTACCCAATTTGTCTGGGGGTTACCACCATTTGCAGTTGACTGCTGGCAAAGATTTGTGCTAGCTGACCCTCCCCTGCCAGGGATCCCAACCCGTTCCAAGCAAGCGAGGCTTGCCTGTAGCTACACCCTAGATGGGAAAGGCAGAACTTGCGGCTAGAATCGTAGTCTGTATCTATATATATGGACACTGGGCTGACCCTATCGCCCCTCTTTGAAATGCTGAGAACTTGTGAATTCGACCTGGCCATTCCGGCCCCAGGCCGGCTATACCGCGGCAGCGGCATCCTCGAGGCTGTCCCCCTGACAGCTCTGGGATCCCGCGTGTTGGTGATCGGGGGGGAGCGCTCCCTGGCCGTGGCCGAGCTGCCCCTGAAGCGCAATCTGGGGCGGGATCCCGCCGTTCAGGTTTACTGGAGCACCTATGGTGTCGACTGCAGCGAGTCGGAGCTGGCTCGCCTACAGGCCCTGGCCACGGCAGAGTCCGTAACCGGCATTGTAGGGGTGGGGGGCGGCAAGGCCCTAGACACGGCCAAGTTGGTGGCCCATCGCTTGGGGATCCCGGTGGCGACGGTGCCCACCTCCGCCGCCACCTGTGCCGCCTGGAGCGCCCTGTCCAACATCTACTCTGACACAGGTGCCTTTCAGCGGGATGTGGCTTTGGATCGGGCACCTGCCGCTTTGATTCTGGACTATGAGCTCATCCTGCAGGCCCCGGCGCGCACCCTGGTGGCCGGGATTGGAGATGCCTTGGCCAAGTGGTACGAGTCTTCTGTCAGCAGCGGCGCCTCGGAAGATGCCCTGGTGATCGGAGCTGTGCAGCAGGCCCGCGTTTTGCGGGATTTGCTCTTGCAACAATCGGTGGCGGCCCTGCGGGAGCCGGGTGGCACGGCTTGGAAGCAGGTGGTGGATGCCTGCATTTGCCTGGCGGGGATCGTCGGCGGCATGGGAGGGGCCAAGTGTCGCACCGTGGCCGCCCACGCCGTTCACAACGGCCTAACCCATTTGCCGGGACACCGGGCCACCCTGCACGGGGAGAAAGTGGCCTTTGGCATTTTGGCCCAGCTCCGCCTAGAGGAGATCCTGCAGGGAAGCCAGTTGGCGCTAGCGGCCCGCACTCAGTTGCTGGCGTTCTACCGCCAGGTGGGACTGCCCCTGAACCTGCGGGATCTGCACCTAGGCCACCTGGGATCCGCCGAGCTGCTGCAAGCAGCCCAGGTGGCCTGCCAGCCAGGCTCCGATATCCACCACCTGCCCTTCCCCGTCAGCCCGGAAGCCCTGCTGGTGGCTCTTACCACCACCGACCTGACCAGCTCCAGCCCCGCCTTGCTGCGGCTTTAGGCCCGCCAGCCTCTGCCACCTTAAACTTTGCCGGTACGGGCCTGAGTTTTCCTCACCCGCCGCCGCGCCTCGCCGTAGGCCCCGGAGGTGGCGCCTGCCAAGATCAGGGCTCCGCCCAGCCAGGTCCACCCATCTGGGAGCTCGGCAAATGCCCAGAAACCGATTAGACTGGCCCAGAGCAAGCGGGAAAAATCCAGAGGCAGCAGCATCGTCACCTCAGCCAGCTTGTAGGCTTGGGTGAGGGCCACCTGGCCCAGGCTGCCCAACAGCCCCATCGCTGCCATCCACAGCCACTGCTCCGGCGAAGGCCAGGTCCAAACCCAAACAGCAGCCAAGAAGGAAAGGGGGGTCTGCAACAGGCCCATGTAGGCCGTGATCGTGAGGCTGGACTCGGTGCGGGCGAGGATCTTGAGCACAATGGTTACCCAGGCAAAGAGCGCTGCCGCCGCCAAGGCCAGCCCCGTTCCCAAAGAGAACTCCCGCAAGCCCGGCCTCAACACCACCAAAGCCCCGACAAACCCCAGGCCCAACCCCAGCCAGCGGGAGGGGCGCATCTGTTCGCCCAATACCCAGACCGCCATCATGCCGGCAAACAAAAGCTGGACAAAGCTCAGCGCCGTGGCCTCTGCCAAAGGCAAGAGGCTGGCCGCCCAGAAGGAAAGCAGCATCCCCACCGTGCTGATTGCCGAGCGCAGGAGGTAGAAGCTCATCTTGGCGGTGCGCAGCGAGTGGATCCCTGCTCGCAAAAGCAGCGGTACCAGGGCAAGAAACCCGAATAGGTTGCGAAAAACACAATCTCAAAAGGGTGCAGGGCAGGCGTGTTGAGGCGGATGATCGCCCCCAGGCAGGCAAAGCAGAAGGTGGCCAGCAGCTTCAGGGCAACCCCTTGCCAAGCCCTCTTGTTTCTCCGCTCGGCAAGGTGATCCACCTGGTGGCGATACCCCGTCCCCAAAGTCACAGCTCACACCCAAATGGTTTAGGCACAGAGTTTTCAGCCTCGGGCTCTCAGCTTAACCAGGCTCCTAGGGATCCGGCTGCGCTTCTGGGCACTCCCTGCCGTCCACTGGCCCATCTGATCGGCGGGGCGGGGATCCCTGGGAGCTATGGCCATCTCAAATAGCCATGAACAAGTTGTTCCCTCGCTCCACAGCTCCCCTCTCCCAGAGGGAGAGGGGCTGGGGGTGAGGGGAGAGACGGGCTGGAAGGTCTAGGTCTTCTTCAGGATCTGTCGGAGGTAGGCAATCACTGTCTCTGGCTTGAGGTGGGCCATGCAGGGGTGGCCTTCCACCAGGCAGGCTTCGTTTTTGAACTTGTTTTCTGCACAGACCCGACATTTATAGGGAGTCTGGGTAACGTAAACATGGGGCAAGCGAGGTGCCCACAGTCGCACGGGGCTAGCTCCATCGCCGTCGGCATCGTTGCCAAACAGGGCAATGGTGGGGCAGCCCACGGCCGCCGCAATGTGCATCGGCCCCGCGTCCACGGAAATACAAACCCGCGCCCGCTTCAGGGCCCCGGCCAACTCGAGGAGGCCGGTCTTGCCCCGCAGGTCGATCATCCCCGTCTGGATCAGGAGTTGGTCTTCGCCGTCGCCGTGGTAGAGGGATCGCTGTAGCTCGGGGGCGCTGCCAATGAGCCCCACCTGCAAGCCCTGCCCCTGGCACCATTCGATCACCTGGCGCCAGTACTGCAAGGGCCACATCTTGGCACGGCGGGTGGTGGTGATGTGCACCAAGACTTCCGGTACTGCAAAGTCGGGATCCCGGCTGGGCAGCTCCAGGCGGAAAAAGTCGGTCTCTACGTAAGCCAGGCGGCAGAAGATCTCGGCGATGTAGTTGCTAGTGAGGATATCTTTGTAGCGCTGCAAAAACGCCAGGCTGTTCCAGTCGTCGTCCTGGAGCATGCGCTGCACCGGGTCGGAGCCGGGATCCAACTTGCGGCGAAAATCCAGGGTCAAGCCGGCCCCGGCAATGTACCGGGGTCGCAGGGCCGTCACCGCCACCAGGTTGAGCTCGCTGAACTCGTCGCAGTTGATGGCCAGATCGTAGGGCCCGGCCTGGGCCACCCGATCCCGCACTGCCGCCGTCAGGGCCTCGAGGTAATCGGGGCGGCGGCTGTAGAGGGGGAAGCTGAAGTCGATATAGGGACAGTGGAGCTCAAAGTCGCGGGTGGTCTCGCTGCCGAAAAAATCCAAGACACAGCCGGGGTATTTCTCCTTGAGGCCGCGCAAGAGGGGGACGGTGACCACGAAGTTGCCCACCTTGCTGGAAGAAAATACCGCTAGGTGGGGCCGTTCCCGCAGAGGCTGGTTGGCAAACCGTTGCATAGGGTTGGGATCCCCAAAAAAAGCCGTTTGCGTCGGCGGTGCGGAGCACGTTTGCTAGGCTAGCATCCCCAGATCCCCTTCGCGGCCAGCGCCGGGATCCCTGGGCCAGACTTTAAGGCCGGCTGGCTTGGCTGCCATCCCAGATGACCACCACGGCAAAGCGATCCAGAAAGCCGCTGCTGGCGTTCATCTGGCGCAGGTTGAAGGCGTCTTCGGCGGAGATCACCAGGTCGTAACCCAGCGTGCGCATGGCGCGAAGGCGGTGGGGCCGTTCTCCAATCCGGTTGACCAGCGAGCGGGCCTGCTCTTCCGAGGTGGTGTAGGCGGCGGTGCCCTCGCTGCCCACAAAGGCGGTGTTGAGGTCTTGGCCAAGGTTGATAGGCGGGTAAACTGGGTTGCCGTCGGGATCCAAAAGGCGCATCGACTGGCTGGGCAAAAAGTCCAGGCCCCGCGCATCGACAATTAACCCAGTTACCTGGGGCTCTCGCCGCCGGGATCCCGCCTCTAGGCCAGTTCCACCCCCTGGGCCCATCCCTGAGCCAGGGCTGGAGCCGCGCACCCCGCTCTGGCCGCTGCCGGGCCCGATCACGTCTCCCTGTCCAGAGCCAGAGCCGCCGCCGGGGCTGGTGCCCAACTGCCGCAACAAGTCCAGATCGAAAATCGGCCCTTCCGACCCTGCGTCCTCGACAGGAAACGCCGACTCTACGTTTTCTACCTGGTCGGGAGTGACCGGACGCCAAGGCGTTTCTTCCGGGAGGGGTTGTTTCTCAACCGCTGGGGCAGGGGATCCCCCCTGGAGGCGGTAGAGGGGAGGAAACAGGGTTTGCGCTTCAACAGCTTCCCCCGGCCAGACCAGGATCCCCAGCGCTGCCCAGATCGCTCGCATCCCTGCACCGTGAGTCCTATCTTTCCACCACCTCATGCCCACACCTCTTGGCCTGATAACCTGCGGCTCACCCTTCCCCCATGCTACCCAGGCAAGGCCGGTGCGGCAGGGGATCCCGCGCAGTCCTCTTTTGGACTGGAGAGCAGCGGCTGATGCTTGGCCGCCCATCCGCCGGCAAGGGCGGGCCGCAAGCCCATTTTGGGGATCCCTGACTCGAGATGGCGGGGAAAACGAGGCTTTGATCCCCAGCGATCCCCAAGCTCTTGACCAATAGGCAAAAATACGTGAACATAAGTTCATCATTCCTTTGATCCCCGTTGATCCCGACCTATGGTCATCAGCGGTTGGAAAACGCCAAGCAGGCTGTTACCCCAGTGGGCCAGGGGTTGCCCTTAGCCACAAGCTGGGATCGGCCTTTGGGTTAGCCAGTGGAGTGTGCGCACAAGCCCGATCTGTTGAGGACAGGAGACCCCGACCATGCCACAAGAGCGGATCCCGTTGGAAGAGATGACCATCCGGCAGTTGCGAGAAGAAGCTGCCCGCTACCAGATCCCCAAGTACAGCCGCATGACCAAGGATCAGCTCATCCAGGCTGTCCGGGAGGCCCAGGCCAAAGCTGGCCGCCCCGCCGATACAATGCCGGAGCCGAGCGGCCAAGAAGCGGTGACTGGCACCAAGTTTGTCGGCCCAGGGCGTAGCAATCCCGATCTGGTCGATGTGGACAAGCCGCTGGGGGATTTGCCGGATGGCTATGGCGAAAGCCGCATCGTTTTGCTGCCGCGGGATCCCCAGTGGGCCTACGCCTATTGGGATGTGCCCAACGAGGCCAAAGAAAGCAAGCGCCGCGAGGGAGGGCAGCAGTTGGCGCTGCGCCTCTACGACGTAACCGATATCGATTTCGAACGCCAGCCGGCCCACAGCATGCAGGAGTACCCCTGTGACGAGCTGGCCCGCGAGTGGTACTTGCCGATCCCGGTGAGCGACCGCTCCTATTTGGTGGAGATCGGCTACCGGACCGCAGATGGCCGCTGGCTGATGTTGGCCCGCTCGGCGGCGGTGATGGTGCCGCCGGTCTTCCCCTCCGACTGGTTTGAAGAGCACTTCCTGACGGTGCCCTTTGACATGCCCCTCCAGGGCCGCACCCTCTACCAGCTCACCGAGCCCTACAAGCGCAGCGCCACCGGCATGGGCGTGGTGGCCTACAAAGGCGACGAGCCGCAGCGGCAGAGGACGGCGGATCCCTTCCTGGAGATGGTGGGCGGCTTCGAGGCGATGCGGGTGGCGGGATCCCTGTTTGGCAGCCACCAGATGGGCAGCCGTCAACTGGTGCCCGAGCAGGCCATCAGCTCGTTTATTATCCCGTCGGGCGTGGGCATGATGGGAATGGCTATGGCCATGGCCGAAGTGCCTGCTGCTCCCTGGATGGCTTCCGGGTCGGGACTAGGGCTGTTCTCCGGCGCTTCCGAAGTCCTGCCGCGGCGCTCCCGCAAGTTCTGGCTGGTGGCCGATGCCGAGCTGATTGTCTATGGGGCCACGGAGCCCGATGCCACCGTCACCATCGGCGGGCGCAAGATCCAGCTCAACCCCGATGGCACCTTCCGCTTCCACATGGCTTTCCCGGATGGCAACATCGACTTCCCCATCTTTGCTGTGGCTGCCGACGGCGAGCAAAACCGGGAGATCCACATGACCTTCGACCGCCGCACCCTCTCCCGCCGCACCAACACCAAGGAAGAGGCTATCGAGGAGCTGTTGCCCTAAAGGATCCAACCTTCGGCTTCTCGCCCCCTGGAGCTGGCCGGGGGGCTTTTTTCCCTGGGCTGGAGAGCTTGACTCTAGTCATCGAAACAGGGGATCCCAGCCCTAGGAGAGGTCGATCACCCGGATCAGTTGTTTCAGCTTCTCCATCACCCGTCCAGAGCGAAGCAGGTCTTCCGCCTGTTGGATCCCTTCTGGCAAGGATGGGGCGTGGCCGAGGAGCCACAGATAGCTACCCCCATTCCAGAGAGCGGCTGGGGTGAGTTCACAGGGATCCCCGCTGAGCACCTGCTGCATCTGCCGGAGCAGCTCTTTCTCTCCGGAGAAGGGGATCTCCGGGCCTGCCAAGTGGCAATCTCTGGCCTTCAAGAGCAGCCGTTTGCCGCCCTGGTTGAGAATGGCCGCTCGCTCCCGTGGCAGGTCGCAACTGCCTTCCAGACCTTTGACGGTGGTGAATTGTCGAATCTCCCGCAGGGCAAACAGCTCCAGCATCGTGGCCTCGGTGGGAGGATGCACATAGCCGGCCACCAGGTGAAAGGGGCCTTGGTAGGGCGTCCAGACCAGTTCCAAGGTGGCCAAGGGGGGGCGCTTGCCGATTTGATCCCGGTAGTCCATCAGAGCCTGAGCCTGGGGAAAACAGGTGGGCAAATACAAAAATCCCAGCCCGGTTTGTTCCAGCAGTTGCCCCACCCGCTCCAGGGATAGCCCTCGCCAATCCACCCCCAAGCTCCGCCACACCGCTTCCAAGGGCAGCCCATACTTGGTGGGACAGAAGCCAGAGCCATGCAGCAAAACGGCTGACCCTGCCGCTGCTAGCAGCAAAGCCACCAGCACCCCCAGCGGTGCCGTCCGCGAGCGGCCATCGTAGGGATGGCCAAAGATGATCAAGGGATGGGGCAAATCCCGTTGGGGCAGAAGAGGGCCGTCTTCTGCATAGGCATCCAACATACCGGCCAGCTCCTCGGCAGTGGGGCGCTTGATGCGGTGGGCAATTAAAAAAGCCCCGATCTGGGCGGGAGTGGCCTCCCCCCGCAGGAGCATTCGAGCAGCGCTGGCGGCCTCTGCCCGGCTGAGATCCTGGTGGGTGTGGGTGCCGCTGCCGATTTTTTTCAACAGCTCGCGAAACTCTTGGCTCATAGCATCGGCGGTCGGGAGCGCTGGGCTACTCAGGATAGGGGGAGATAAGGGCGGAACACTTGAAACTACCGATATGGGTATTTGACCAGAAATTTCTACAAAAGGTCTCTACAAAACCGACAACAGCCCAGCAGAGGGCCAATGGGGATCTGCGCCGGAAGCAGGCTCAGCATTACCAGACTGCCTAATCAGCTGGGCGGCCAACTGCAAAAACCGGCGAATGGGAGGGATCCGATAGCGATCGCTGGTGGTAACCATAACCACCTGTCGCCTCAAGAGGGGGGGCTCGGTGGGTCGCACCTGCAAATCCGGATCGGCGCAGCAGTCCACCAGGGCCGACTCCGGCAGGAGGGCAATGAGCTGCCCCTGTCGCACCACCCCCCGAAAGGCATCCAAGGTGTTCAGTTCCAGGGCTGCTTTGAGGGGAAGCCCCTGCCGGGCCAGATGGGATCCCACCAAGGAGCGCATAGCATAGCCATCCTTGAACACAGCCTGGGGATACTCCGCCAGCACCTTCCAGGGGATCCGCTCGTAGCGGCTGAGGGGATGGTTGGCGGGCATCAACACTTGAATCGGCTCGGAGTACAGTGGCTCCACCACCAGCTCTGCCCCCCGGGTCATCAGGGGGTTCTCCATTACCAGGGCCACATCCACCAGCCCATCCCTGAGCACCTTTAAGGCGCGGTCGCTGCCCAGAGCGGTAACCCGCAACTGCACCTCTGGGTACTCCCGGCAAAACTGTTGCAGCACCGGCGGCAGTTGATGGGCGATCAGAGAATGGATCCCGGCAATGCAGAGCTCGGTTTGCTGGCCCTGCAGCCATTCTCGAATGCTTTCCTGAGCCCGCTGCCATTCTTGACAGATGCGACGGGCATGGGGCAAAAGCCGTTCCCCGGCCACAGTTAGGGCCACCGGGCTTTTGCGATGCAACAGCGGAGCGCCCACTGCTTCTTCCAGGGCCTGGATCTGGCGGCTAATGGCCGATTGGGTCAGACCGCTGAGGCGAGCAGCGGCCAAAAAGCTGCCCGTTTCCACCACGTTCAAAAAAGCTTGCAACAACTCCAGCCGCACTCGGGATCCCTTGATGATGTAGCCTGCCGTGGTGGCATCCTAGCTGGGGAAGCGGTAGGCTTTTGTAAACACCGTTACAAGTTGTTTGTTGGACTGGGGATCCCCAAGCCAGGAGGAGAAGCAGATGGGTTGGGATCCAGCCTTGCTGGAGGGGCTGCTCAACTCTGCCATTCCGCACCTTTTCCCCGCTGCCCAGGTGGTCATCCGCCACAAGGGAAGGTGTATCTACTCAAGGGCGGCAGGCCATCTCGACCCTGAGACCCGGCGCCAACCAACAACCTCGGCCACCCGTTTTGACCTGGCCTCGCTGACCAAGCTCTACACCGCCACCGCCTGCATGGCCCTGGTGGAAGCCGGAGCGTTGCTGTTGGATCAACCGGTGAGTCTCCTGTTGCCGGAGTTTCAGGGATCCCGCCCCATTGCCCCCTATGAAGATCCTCTGCAGCCGGGGAAATGGATTGCTGTGGAACCGGAATCCTTAGGCCAGCTTGTTGCAACAGAACAGGTGACGGTGCGACAGTTGCTGGCCCACACCGCCGGTTTGCCCGCCTGGCGGCCCCTGTTTCGACAGCCCGATGCCGAATCGGCCCGGCACATGGCCCTGCACACCTTTTTTGCCTACAGGCCGGGATCCCGCACAGTCTACAGCGATCTTGGATTGATCCTGCTGGGGCTGGCTTTGGAACGTCTGAGCGGAACCCCTCTGGATCAGATCTTGCATGCCCGGATCTTGCAGCCTCTGGGCCTGAGCCAAACTCAGTTTTATCCAGGGGATCCCTTTGACCCATCCTCTGTCTCTGGCTCTTGTGCCCCCACCGAGCTGTGTCCTTGGCGAAAGCGCCGCCTACAGGGGCAGGTTCACGACGAAAATGCCGCCCGCCTGGGCGGGATCGCCGGCCATGCCGGACTATTCGCCACGGCAGAGGAAGTAGCCGCTTTCGGAGAGAGTTTTTTGACGGGATCCCTGTTGCAGCCACAGACGGTGAGGGAAATGACCCGCGAGCAGTTGCCTCAGCAAGGGGATGCCCACCGCTGTCACGAGCGCCGGGGTTTGGGGTTTGCCTTGCGCTCTCCGGATCCCTTGGCCAGCAGCTCCCCGTTCAGCCCCAGCGCCTTCGGCCACACCGGCTTCACCGGAACCTCCCTGTGGATCGATCCAGAGCGGGAGCTGGTGGTGACGCTGCTCACCAACGCCGTCTACCACGGTCGGCAGGAGAACGGATTCCAGGCTTTCCGGGTTGCCTTCCATCAGGCCATCCTAGAGGGGCTTTCTTGATCATTGAGTCCCTGACCGTTCCCGCTAGGGTGCCGTAGGCATAACCGAGGCTGAGGTGGACGAGACCTTTTACCGACAGTTGGCAGACATGCTCTCCCGCGGGCCGCTGGTGGTGGCCACGGTGGTCCGCACCCAGGGATCTGTGCCTCGCCAGGCAGGGGCAAAACTGGCTGTGGGATCCGATGGCACCCTGTTGGGCACCATTGGCGGTGGAGCTGCCGAAGCGGAAGTCATTGCCCGAGCGCAAACCCTTTTGCAGGCTGCCGTTCCCGTTGGCGATGGCGATGGGGAGTCCTCGCCGGCTGGGATGCAAGTTTCCCTTGACCTCAACAGCCCTCCCCTGGGCGTTTGCGGGGGACGGATGCACATTTGGCTACAGCGATGGCAGGGATCCCTTGCCCAAACGTTGGTGGCCCAGATCCTCCAGGCTCTGACCCAAGGGCAAAGGGCTTGGCTGATCACTCCCCTCCATCCTCAGGGGTTCCCCTACCTCAGCCTTAGCGACAGCGGTGCGGAGCACTTTGCCCCCCTGCCATCCCGCCCACAGCTCCTCGCGGGATCCTGGGTCGAGCCCCTCCTCCCTTCCCCCACCCTGCTGATCGTCGGAGCGGGCCACTGCGGCCTGTCCCCGGCCCAGATCGCCCATTTGGCCGGCTTTCGCATTTGGGTTCAGGACGATCGCCCGGACTGGGTAACCCCTCAGCGCTTTCCCGTTGCCGAGCGGCTGTGCTCAGAACCCTTTGCCCAACTTATCCCCCATCTGCACAGGATCCCGCAGCTCTACATCGCTCTTGTGACCCGCAGCTACAGCCTCGATTGCCAAATCCTGCGGGCCATCTACCACTCCGGCCTGACCCCCCACTACCTGGGGATGATCGGCAGCCGCAAGCGGGTACAAACCGTACTGCGAACCCTGGCCCAGGAAGGGATCCCGGAGACCGCCTTCAGCTAGAAATCGCAGGAGCCCCGCACTGTACCCGTAGGGTCAGTGTCGGGAGGAATGCGGAAGTTACGATAGAACCATGACCCAAGTCCTGACCGTCTCCTGTAAGCTCAAGGTGTCCCAGTCGCAGGCCGCAAAGTTGGACGCGACCTTGGATGCCTTTGTGCAGGCGTTGAACTGGGTCAACCAAAACACGCCCGAGAAAGTCACCAACGCCGTTAAACTTCAATCTCTGTGCTACCGCGAAATCCGTGCCCGGTTCGGCTTGTCCAGTAACTTGGCTCAGCAGGTCTGCAGACGGCTGGCCGGTGCCCGCAAGGTTGCCCGACAGAAAAACCGCCCCGTCAAAGCGTTCAAGGGGGGCTTCGCGACCTATGACGCTCGTATCTTTTCGTTCCGCGAGAAAGACTGGACGGTGTCGCTGACCACGGTTGAAGGGAGAGAACGCTTTGAACTGGCCATTGGCCGTTACCAGAGAGAACAGTTGGCGGGCTCCAATCCCAAATCGGCCACTCTGGTCAAGCGCAGAGACGGCTCCTACTACATCCAGATTTGCGTAGAGAAAAACCCGCCCAAGCAACAAGATACCGACAGGGTGATCGGGGTGGACTTGGGCAGGACGGATATCGCCCATACGTCAGAGGGGGACAATTGGAATGGACAGCAGTTGAACCGAGTCCGCGACCACTACTCCAAGCTGAGGGCGGCACTCCAACGTAAAGCCAGTAAGGGCACACGCAGTTCGCGGCGCAGATGCAGAGAACTGTTGCAACGGCTGTCTGGCAAGGAAAGACGCTTTCAAACGTGGGTCAATCATCGCATCTCCAAAGCTATTGTCTCTAGGGCAAAAGCCACAAACAGCGCTCTTGCTCTGGAAGACTTGACAGGGATTCGGGAAAGGGTCAATCAACAGCCACGCAGCAAAGCCGAACGGCGCAGGGCCAACAGTTGGGCGTTTTATCAACTCCGTCAATTTTTGGAGTACAAGGCTCTGCGTGCGGGGGTTGCTCTGATTCTTGTTCCGCCTGCCTACACGTCGCAGACCTGCCACCGGTGTTTGCACATCCATCCCG
>NZ_JANSHP010000062.1:0-9548 GCF_047502605.1 Synechococcus sp. RC10A2 | reverse complement strand
TTATACATTATTTTCAGTATAGTTGAGCTTATTATTGACTAGAGTCATGCTCCTCTGCCATGCGCTGCCCCAGACGACCACCCCCAACCCCTCTTCCACCCTGGGAGAGGAAATGCCTGCTCTAGGGGATCCGGGTCCGCAACAGTTCAAGTGGGCTAATGGGGGATCCCCCTCGAGAGGGGAGAGACTCAGCTCAGCAATATCCGTGCCTAGTCAAAGCAGAGGGCTATTGTTAAGGAATCTAAAGTAAAGTTGAGCTTTTGATATCACTGTTGCCGTCTGGTTACCGAAAGCGCTATCGTCTAAGCATCAAAGCTTTTTTCAAAGCTGCTTTATGGGCCCTGGAGGAGCGACCCCTCTGGGGCTTCTTCCATCCGGCTGCAGCTGAGAGGGCAAGGGATGGCTTTATGGGGTAGGGATCACTCCTCGGCGGACGGCAGGCCCCAGGGCGTGGCTGCCGATGTCAGAACGGTAGTAGGCCTTGGGAAACTGCACTTGCTCCACAGCTGCGTAGGCTTGGCGCAGGGCCTCGGGTAGGGTTGCCCCTTGGCCGGTAAGACAGAGAACGCGCCCGCCATCGCTCAGGAGCTGCTTGCCTGCCTGGCGGGTACCCGCATGAAACACCAACGCCCCCGTGGTGGCAGCTGCATCCAAGCCGGAGATGGGGATCCCTCGCTCGTAGGCATCGGGATAGCCTGGGGCTGCCATCACCACGCAGGCGGCATAGCCGGGTTTCCATTTGAGCTGGATTTGGGCCAGCCGTCCTTCTATACAGGCCAGCAGCACCTCGTCCAAAGGGTTTTCCAGCAAGGGCAGGATGACCTGAGCTTCGGGATCCCCAAAGCGGCAGTTGTACTCCAACACGTAGGGATCCCCACTGGGCGTGATCATCAAACCGGCATAGATCACCCCCTGGTAGCGGATGCCCCGCCGTTGCAAAGCCTCCAGGGTGGGATCCAGGATCTGGGTTTGGATGCGGGCCAACCCTTCTGGAGTGACCAGGTGATCCGCAGGGGCATGAGCTCCCATGCCGCCGGTGTTGGGGCCAGTATCGCCCTCGCCAAGGCGCTTGTAGTCCTGGGCAGGTGGCAGCGGCACACAGATCTGGCCATCGGTTAGAGCCAAAACCGACACCTCCTGGCCGGGGATAAACTCCTCGATCAGCACCTGATCGCCCGGCTTGGCCAGGGCTGCTTCCAGGGCTTGCACGGCTTCTTCCCGGTTTTGGGCAACGGTTACCCCCTTGCCGGCAGCCAGTCCGTCTTTTTTGATGACCACTGGGAAACTCTGGGAGTCGAGATAGGCCACAGCGGCAGATAGCTCAGCAAAGCCGGTAGCGCGAGCAGTCGGGATCCCCGCCTCTTGCATCAATTGCTTAGCCCAGAGTTTGCTTCCTTCCAGTTGGGCAGCGGCGCGGCTAGGCCCGAAAATGGGCAACCCTGCTGCCTGGAAGGCGTCCACGATCCCCTGCACCAAGGGCAGCTCTGGCCCTACCACCGTCAGGCGGATCCCTTGTACGGTAGCAAACCGCACCAGGCCTTCAATGTCGGTAGCCGCCAAAGCCACGGATTGACAGCGGGGCAGCTGCTGCATGCCGCCGTTGCCGGGGGCACAGTAGATCCGAGTAACCTGGGGAGACTGCAACAGCTTCCAGGCCAGGGCGTGTTCTCGTCCCCCCGATCCGATGACCAGAGCCTGCATAGTGTGTTATTCCACCGTTTCTAAACCCAGCTTGCCTGTCTCCCGAACATCCCCCATTAGACCATGTTCTTGCCCCGTTTCTAGGGTGTTGGCACACTCTGGACGGCGAGAGAACGGCCCCGCCAGGTCCAGTTGCGGCCGGTGGTGGTGCGGATGGCCGAAGCCAAGATGATGGCCGCTGTCGCCCAACCCCCCACTGCCGTTAGCCACCAGTAGCAGAGGGGCAGATGCGCCCAATGCCGGAGCAGAAGCCGGATGGCCAATTGGGCCAGGATCCCTGCCAAGCTGGCCAACAGCACCTCCAGGGATCCCGTAGCCCCAGCCAGGATCACCCCCAACCAGGGCAAGCTGCAGATCCCCAAGACCGTACCCATTGCCAACACCGCCAAGGCCCAGTTGCGCTCCAGGCCCAGGAACCAGTTTTTGGTCCACCCTTCCCAAAGGGCAGCCCCGTTGGCATACATGCGGCTGCGCACCCGCGGCCCCCCCAGGCAAATTTGCAGGCCCAACCCCTGGGCTTTGATCCGTTGCCCCAGGGCCACATCCTCGATCACCACATCGGCCACTCCGGCATGCCCGCCCACTTGCTCGTAGGCGGAGCGGCGAAACAGCAGGAAGGGACCAAAGGCAAAGGCTTTGGGGTTGTCGGGATCGTTCACGGCGGCAAAGTTGTAACCCACCGCCAGGATGGTCATCATGATGGGTTGCACCAGCCACTCCGCTAGGCAACCGCACACCAATTGCGGCCCTACACTCACCAAGCCGCTGCCGCTTGCCAGCAAATGTCCTAAGGCCGCTTCAATGGCACCGGATCCCAGCCGCACGTCGCAATCCAGAAACAGCAAGTAGTCGGCTTCTACGCGGGCGACGGCTTGGGCACAGGCCCAGTTTTTGCCCACCCACCTTTGGCCTTTGGGACGGGGATCCCCCTTGAGCAGGTGTAGGCGCGGATCTTGCCGTTCGGCAGCCAGGGCTTGGGCCAGCTCCCAAGTGGCATCCGTGGATTCATCGTCCACCAACCACACCTGTAAAGGGGCAGAGGTGCTGTCCAGAATGCTGCTCAGGCAGCCCACCACGTTCTCGGCCTCGTTGTAGGCGGGCACGATCACCGCCAGCCGCTCCATCCCGGCCGCGATTTCCCCTGCCTGTTCCGCCGGGGGATCCCTCAGCCAGGGGGAAGCCCGCAACGCTCGCCTCAGTTGCAGAGCCACTAGGGCAATCGCCAAAGCTGTTAAGGACAATACCCCCGTTAGGATTTCTCGGATCCCCACTCCTGCTTCCCTCGTTGTTTAGATGTGCTCAGGAACAGATTCCCACCTCTAATGCTCTAGCTCTGGGATGGCCCAATGATTTTCTAGGCAGACAAAACCCCTTCTACGATATCGCCATAGGGCCGGGGAAAGATTAGCCAGACCTGGCGCTGGGTTTCCACCAAGGCACGCACAAAAGGGGAAAGATGGGCAATTTCTTCATAGCCACGCTCGGTTTTGAGCTGGATCCCTTGGTCATAAAAGCTATAGCCCTGGACATGGGCAGAGCGGATGCCCAAATAGCTTTCAGGATCCAGCCCATCCCGCAGCATTTTGGCCTGCACGGCGGCCACCAGGGTTTGGCGTTGTTCCTCAGACAACTGGGTAATGTTGCGGGCCTTGAACAAATCCCGCTCCAAGTAGCGCCGCGACAGATCCGCCAAGATGGGATCCTTCCCCGACATGGCCCAGAGGCGCATGGGGTAGCTGAAGATGATATCGTCGGCAGCCAAGTAGAGGGGGAGCGGCAACTCGAAGGGATCCCCTTTTTGAGCCGCCAGCGAGGCCCAGCACCAAGCGCTGAGGATGGGATCCAGCTCAATCTCCCCCCTTTGCAGGAGCGCCTCTGCCCGCCTGAATAGCCGCTCCAAGATAAAACGGGCACAGAGGCTCTTGGGGTGCTGGTACACCTGGGTGTACATGAAATAGCGCACCACCAGGTAGTGCTCGATGGCCCCCAGGCCTTTGCGGGCGGGAATGGAGAGGGATCCCGTCTCCGGGTCGTAGTCCAACACCGTGAGGATGCGATCCAGATCCAGGTGGCCGTATTGGGCGCCGGTGAGCAGGCTGTCGCGCATGAGGTAATCAAAACGGTCGCAGTCCAGTTGGCTGGCAATGAGCTGCCCCACCAGCGGCAGGGGGAAGCGTTTCTGCCACACCTGCTCCAGTTGAGCGGGCAGTTGCGGGTCGAACTCCGCCAGAAGAGTCGCCACCTGGGGATCCTCGCGTACAATGCGGGCCGTCCAGACCTCATGGCGGCAGCCAAAAATCTCCTCCCCTGCATGGCTAAAAGGAGGGTGCCCAATGTCGTGCAGCAGGGCGGCAACCAGGGTAACGGCGCGGTAGGGGCGCAGCTCCGGGTAGCGGCGGGCCAACTTGTCGAGCAGCCGCCGCGTAACCTGCAGCACCCCCACCGAGTGGGTAAAGCGGGATCCCTCGGCCCCGTGGAAGGTCAAAAAAGCGGTGTCCAACTGGCGGATGCGGCGCAGGCGTTGGAAGGCCGGTGTGTCGATGAGGCGAATCAGCAGCGCCTCAACCGGATCCCCGCCATCCAGGCTGATGGCGCCGTGCAGGGGATCGTGGTAGGTGCGGGACTTGCAAAAGCGCAGCGCCATACTCCCACCATACTCGCCGATTGGCCGATCTTTGGTTAGCCTGTCTGGGGGGCTTCCCGCCCCGCCCGACCCCTGCCCAGTCTTTCCAAAGCTACCCCCTTGCACCTGCTTTCTTTGCCGACAGATGCAAGCGTCCAGATACCGAAAAAACCGACCTCCAGACCCTCAGACGGCTGGGCTGCTCCTCCTCTCAATCCTAATTTTGCTGCTCGGATCAGGGCTAGCCGCCTGTTCTGCCGCTTCGAAATCCCCTCTGCCTGCTGTGCCCGGCCCACCCGCCCTCACCCGCTACGTTGCCCTGGGAGCCAGCGATGCCGTCGGCTTCAACGCCTCCATCTCCTGCGATGGCCCGGCCAACGCGGCCGGCACCCGTCCGCAGCGCTCAGAACCCCTGGACTGCCCCAATGGAACGGGGTATATCCCTCGCCTGGCCCGCCTGCTGCCCGGCCCGGTGGAGCTCATCAACTTGGGCCGCTCGGGAGCGGTGCTCAGCCCGGCCATGCAAGCCCTGCGGGAAGGGATCCCGGCCAACCTGCTCCAGGATCAAGTGCCGCGCATCCCTCCCAATGCTGACCTAATCACCATCTGGGTGGGCGGCAACGACACCAACGCCATTGTTTTTGCCGCCGCCCAACGGGCCCTGCAGGGGGAGGATCCCTTGCCCTTTGTCGAGCGCCAGATCCAACAATTTGCCGCCGACTACCAAACCCTGCTGCAGGCGGTGCACGCCCGCGCCCCCCAAGCCCGCCTGGCAGTGGCCAACCTGCCCAACTTTGCCCTGATCCCCTTGGGCCAGCAGCAGCCCAGCAGCCTGCGCCGACTGCTGGCTCTGGTCTCCGTCGGCCTCAGCCAACGGGCCATCAACCCCTTGAGCCAGCAAGGGATCCCGGTGGTGGACTTGCTCTGCGATCCCCGCTCCTACCGCCGCGAATCCTTCTTTCCCGGCCTGCTGGCCGACGGCTTCCACCCCAACGACCGGGGCTACGCCGACCTGGCCGAGGCCTTCCTGAGAGCCCTGCAGCAGCCCGTTCCGCCCCAAAACCGCTGCCCGCCCTTTAGCGACGTGGGATCCCTTTCTCCCGAAGCGTTGGCCGCCCTTGGCAAGGCAGAGCTCTCTTCCAGCAGCTTTCCGGCAGCAGAGCTCAACCCCCCCGGCCCAGGGAAGAAGGAGGAGACCTGAGCGCCAGCCACCCGGTCTTACGAAGCCGCCACCGCCGCCGAGGAGCGCCGCCGCCGCCCCAGGGCTATCCGTTCCTGTTCTGTCTTCGTCTCCCCTGTGGGCAGAGCAGTTACAGGTACAGACTCCTCCTCAGGCGATTGCACAAAAACCAGCACCGTCGGCTTGCCGGGCAACTGTTCCCGCACAAAGCGGCGCACCACCCGCTCCACTTCTGCCTTGAGGCCGGCCCAGTCAATATCCAGCCTGCCCCGCTCCAGCGAGCGGGCAAAGCGCGGCCAAGCTTGCTTGAGGGTGTCCTCCAGCAGGGGTTTCAGGTCGGATCCCTTGAGAGAGGTGCCCTCGCCTGCTAGGCCCAAGCTTTGCACCTGCGGCGTGCAGAGCAACTGGCCCCTGCCATCCAAGCTGATCACCACCGTCAGCATGCCATCTTTGGCCATCTGCTGGCGCTCTTGCAGCATCTCGTCCATCACCACCCCATCGTGGGAAGCGGCGATCATCTGCAGGCCAGAAGGCACTTTGTCTACAATGGCAATGCGCTCCTGGTTCACCTCCACCACATCGCCGTTGCCGATGATCACGATGTTTTCCCGCGGGATCCCCATGCTCATCGCCGTTTCGGCGTGCTTGACGAGCATGCGGTACTCCCCGTGGGTAGGAACAAAGAACTTGGGGCGCGTGAGGGCGATCATCAGCTTTTGGTCTTCCTGACAGCCGTGGCCGGAGACGTGTAGCCCCTTGTCCTTGCCGTAGATGACATCGGCTCCCAGCTCCATCAGCTTGTCGATGACCCGCGTTACTGCGAGCGTGTTGCCGGGAATGGGGTTGGCCGACCAAATCACCGTGTCTCCTGGCTTGATCTGCAACTGCGGATGCTCGCCGTTGGCAATGCGGGTCAGAGCAGCCAGCGGCTCGCCTTGGGATCCCGTGGTGAGGATGATCACTTTGTCGTCCGGCAGGCTGTTGATGACATGCATCGGCTGCAGCGTCTCGTCCTTGCAGCGGATGTAGCCCAGGCGCCGCGCGTGAGCCACCACGTTCAACATCGAGCGCCCCAGCAAAGACACCACCCGGCCCTGCTGCTCAGCAATCTGCAACACCAAGTTGAGGCGATGTACCGAAGAAGCGAAGGTAGTGATGATCACCCGTCCCTTGGCTCCCGCAATCGCCTTGGTAAGGCCTGGCACTACCGAGGCTTCGGAAGGAGTAAACCCGGGCACCTCGGCGTTGGTGGAGTCGCTAATCAGACACAGCACCCCCTTTTCCCCGTGCTCGGCCAGCCGCTGCAGGTCGAAGCGCTCCCCATCCACCGGTGTGTGGTCGATCTTGAAGTCGCCCGTCTGGATGACAACACCCACCGGCGTGTGCAGAGCCACCGTGAAGCTGTCGGGAAAAGAGTGGGTATTGCGGATGAATTCGGCAAAAAAGTTCTTGCTCAGGGGCACGATATCTCGCGGCCCGACCGGGCGCAATTCTGTGCGGTTCAACAGCCCCACCTCGCGCAGCTTGTCCTCCAGCAGCGCCAGCGCCAAACGCGGGCCATAGATAACCGGAATGTCGAATTCTCGTAGGTGATACGGGATCCCGCCAATGTGATCTTCGTGGCCGTGGGTAACTACCATCCCCCGCACCTTGTCCCGGTTTTGCTTGATGTAGGTCATGTCCGGCAGCACGATGTTGATGCCGTGCATGCTCTCATCGGGAAAAGCCAAACCGGCATCCAGCAGGATGATGTCATCCTCGTAGCGGAAGGCCCAGGTGTTTTTGCCGATCTCCCGCTCGCCTCCTAGCGGGATCATCTGCAGAGAGGAAGTGGGCTTAGCTGCCGAAGCCGCAGGACGGGAAGCGATCGAAGTACGTGGTGTTGGCATACTAGCTTTAGATCCTCAACAGTGACAGTCAAACAACAGACGAAAACTGGTATAGACAAATCCCAGCAAACTTACCCGCAAGGTCATAGGTAAAAGGCGGATTCCGCTGTTGCAATTTACCTCTTTCCCAGTTGGGAAAAAGCAAAAATTAGAAGGAAAACTGTCTTAATCACAGCTCAAACGCCACAGAAGACCCCCTAACCCTTAAAAAACTCTCGTCATGGTAAAGGTAAAACCTAAGAAAATAATCGAATCATGAAGCCTTCGCCGTCCTTCGTTCGGATCCCTGCGCTTCAGCCAGGAGGCCCATTTCTTGCAGCACTTGCCGTAAAACCTGTAAAGAACCGCCCTGGAGAGGCACCAGCGGAGGGCGCACCTGCCCCACTAGCCAACCCTGCATCTCTAGCGCTGCTTTGATCGGAACAGGGTTGGTCTCAATAAACAAAGCCTTAAACAGCGGAAACAGACGCAAATGATAAGTCAAGGCTTGGTCGTGTTGTCCCCTGCTGTAGCTTTGAATCAATTCCTGCAGTTGCGGCCCAACTAAGTGGCTAGCTACACTGACCACACCGCTGCCTCCCAAAGATAGGATCGGCAATGTCAGAGAGTCATCTCCTGAGTAGATGCCGAAATGTGAGGGAGTGAGCCGCCGAATTTCCGAGACTGCGTCCATTATACCACTAGCTTCCTTGATGGCGACAATCGTTTCCAACTCCGCCAATTTCGCCACAGTTTCCGGCTGCAGGCTCACCCCCGTCCGACCAGGAATGTTGTAGAGCATGATGGGCAGGTCGCTGGCTTGGGCGATCGCCTTAAAGTGCTGATAGAGGCCAGCTTGGGTGGGTTTGTTGTAGTAGGGCACCACCTGTAAAGAGCCATCCAAGCCCAATTGGGCAGCTTTTTTGGTGGCTTCAATGGCTTCGCGGGTGGAGTTGGATCCCGTCCCGGCGATAACTTTAGCCCGACCGGCCACCGCATCTCGCACCACGCGGAACAGTTCGTACTCCTCTTGCCAGGTTAGGGTGGGAGACTCGCCGGTGGTGCCACAGACCACGAGACCATCGCTGCCATGGGTTACCAAGTAATCGGCCAAACGAGCGGCTTCTTCGTAGTTAAGCTCCCCCTCAGGTGTAAAGGGAGTCACCATTGCCGTCAGCACGCGACCGAAATTCACAGGTTGCCTCTCCCCATCAACCACACCGCTCGCCATCGCCGGTCTGTGACCCCGCAAAATCCAATGCTGCGGGCTAGAGCCTTGATTATCCCCTTATCATAGCTGCCTTTGGGCCAGGGATCCCGTTTGGCCGAGGGGGCTGCTTGCCAAGGCCCGGCTCACCGGTTGCTTCAGACCGGCTAAAAAGGAGATAACCTAGAGAGGGCAGACCGTTTGAACCCAGAATGTACGGCTGCTCACCAACTCTGCCTCCAGTCGTGGGGTCAGCAGCCTTCTTGCTTTCGACCTTTGAGCTTCGAGGATTGCGATGGACGCCCTAGCCGCCCTAAAAGCGCGCATCTCCGCCGACAAGTTCGATCCCAGCCGCTCTTTATCGGAGATGGAGATCCAAGAGCTGGTTGCCTATGCTACGGAAGCCCCCTCTTCCTTCAACATCCAGCATTGGCGGTTTGTTGCCGTCGCCGATCCTGCAGATAAAGAGCGCCTCAAGGCCCTGGCCTACAACCAGCAGAAGGTGGCGGATGCGGCGGTGGTGTTTATCATCTTGGGGGATCTGAAGGGCTATGAGAAGCTGCCTGAGATCGCCCAAAGGGCCGTTGCCGCCGGGATCCTCCCTCCTGAGCGGGCGGAAAGTTGGGTAAGCATGGCCCAAGCCACCTACGCCAACAACCCCACCTTGGCGCGGGACGAGGCGATTCGCTCCGGGGCGCTGGCGGCCATGGCACTGATGATCGCGGCGCAGGCGAAGGGTTTGGTGAGCGGGCCGATGATCGGCTTTGACCCTGAAGGGGTCAAGCGAGAGTTTGGGATTGCCGATCGCTACGTGCCGGTGATGCTGCTGGCGGTGGGCTACCCTGCGCCCGGCAACTTGCCGCGCAAGCCTCGCTTGGGGGTGGATGAAGTTCTGGCCTTTGGGCGAGGGCGGGAGTTTTAGCTAATCCGCCGTTCGCGCTAGCGGGACGTAGTCCTGGAAGCCCCGCT
>NZ_JANSHP010000061.1:4584-9640 GCF_047502605.1 Synechococcus sp. RC10A2 | reverse complement strand
AGGTCGGCCCCGCTCAGGTTGGCCCAGATCAGGTTGGCCTGGCTCAGGTTGGCCTGGCTCAGGTCGGCCCCGCTCAGGTTGGCCCAGATCAGGTTGGCCTGGCTCAGGTTGGCCTCAATCAGGTCGGCCCCCCTCAGGTTGGCCCAGCGGAAATCCCGCTCTCCCGCTTCATACCTTGCTCGGACATCTCCAACCTGTCGGAGGGGAAGTCGATGGGACTTTGCCACCTGCACCTGCTGCGGATCCTTCGATTCCAGCAGCGTCTCCCAAGCCGCAAACTGCACTTCCCAGTTGGGATCATTTCGCAGGGCTTGGATAACAAGCTCGGCCCCTCTGGATCCGTACCTCAGAGCACCCTTGATTGCTTGGATTCTCACCTTGGGATTCGGACTGCCCAGGGCTTGCTCAATGCCCACCAAGCCTCCCATGACCGGATCGGATCCGGCTGGTTGCTGTCCACCCAGAACAGGATCAAAGTTTTCCGCCATCCCTAACCTCAAGTTAACCTTCCAACCACCTGCTGCTGCATAAGGGTCTTTTGAGTTTGCAAATCTACTACCGTTACCCGCAAAGTTCGCCCGGCATCGACGGCAAAGGTGACCTGCAAACGATCCACTCCCACCCGCCCTAGCGGCTTGAGGGGAATGGAAAGCTGGTTGTGGATCCCAAGGGGACGAAAGCTAGAAGCTGCGGTGCTGTTGCGGATCTGCATCCGACCGTCGGGATCGTAAACAACCTCAGTTGCCCCTTCCTCGGCCATCTCACCAACCACCAGGTTGATGTGGCTTTGCCCATTGGCGTTGGCCTGCAAGGGAGGCAGTTCCACCGTGGCAGGATAAGCCGTGCCGCTCTTAAAGAGAGGGAAAAAGTCGGGCGCCTGCAAATAGGGATTCCAGAGCCGCAGGGCATAGGTATGGCGGAGATGATCTTGAAGGCGGGCAAACTGGGTGAAGGCCAGAGCGCCGTGGGCCACTGCCTCAAACGGCTTGTGGTACTTGACCTTGTCGCGGCCAAAGAGGCTAATGACCTGATGCTGCACTCCTGGGATGAGGCTGGTGCCACCCACCAACACCACCTGGTGGATATCTCGTTTAGAGATCCCTTTATTGTGGGCTTTCTCGATGACCTCATCGATGGCTTCTCTCAGCCGCGTCAGCAGGCCGCGCTCTTCCAACAGCTCCTGGAGTTGCTCGCGCTGAAGCGTTAAAGTGTGGGTCTCAAAGGAGTCTTCATCCAGCCAGGCCTCGCTGGCCTGAGAATGGCTGGAGAGGCGGATCTTGAGCCGCTCGGCAACCTCGCACAGAACCTGGAAGCTGCTGGCCGGGACCTGCTGTCGCTTGCGGCCCAACTGCTCCAGCACCCATTCGGCAATCCAGATATCGATATCGACGCCGCCACAGCCATAGGCCCGGTCAGTTTTGGCAATGACCTCAGCTCGGTAAGCAGTGCCCTGCTCTGGCTTCAAGATTTTGACCAAAGAGAGGTCGAGAGTTCCGCCCCCCAAATCGATCACCAAAATCAGGGATCCCGGCTCCTGGATCCCGTAGCCCAAAGCAGCCGCGGTGGACTCGTCGAGGAACACGACCTGTTGGATCCCTAGGGAGCCAAACACCTCTTGCAGGTTGTGCAAATAGCCCTCGTAGGCTCCCACCGGCACGGTCAAGATCACCTTATCGGGCTGCCAGCCCTCTGCCTGGAGTTTGGCAAGAAGCTGCTGCAGAAAGATCCGCGTGGCCTCTTGGGCTGTGTAGGCCTGTCCATCCACATAGGTTGGAGCCGGCTGGAATTGTTGAGAGAGATCCCGCTTAAAGCCTTTGAATAGGCGCTTGGGATCCCGTTTGGCCTGGGCAGGTGCCCCAATCAAAAATTGCTGATTTTGGCCGACAAAGAGAACCGAGGGAATTAGAGGGGGGCTGCCGTCGTAGCGGTGGGTGATCCCTGGTATATCGATTGCAAGGGGTTTTTGGTTTTGGTAGGCACAGACCACCGTATTGGAAGTGCCAAAATCAATAGCCAACGTCGTCATGCTGCCAAGGAAGGTAGAGTGCGACTGACTTTGGCTCGAACTAAAACTTGATCCCTAAGTCGATAGCCCACAAAGCGAACGTAGACCGGCTCTCCCGCCTGGATATCCTCTTCATCGGGCTGGTGGCTTTCTGGGTCATAGGCCACCTGTTGCCACACCTGGCCAATGGTTTCCAACTGCCAGTCTTCCAACAAGTTGCCCAGACAGGTCAGCAAAGCCAAGACTTGCTGCGCGGGGTAATCCGGTCGCCTCTGCACAACCTGCTGCAGGGTAGGATATTGCACCAAAAGAGGCTTGAGCTTTTCCACCAGTTCGGCGCGGATTTGATGGCGCAATTGCCCTTCCTGCTGTTCTAGCTGTTTGTGCAGCCGCTGCAATTCCTGAGCCGTTTCTACAGACTCCGATGCTAGCTCAATTCCGCTAAAATCCTGAATAAGGTTCGGCAAGGGTACTTACAAAATGCTGGCCGCTCGATTGAGATCGGCTAACTTCAGCTTTTCGGCCTGTCCAGTTCTCAGGGCATTTAGGGCTCCTCGACTCAGTTTGGCCTTTTGTCGAAGCTCTCGCCAGGTTGAGATACCGGCAGCCTGCATGAGATTGCGCAGCAGGGCATCATGACTTTTCATTTCAGAGTTACGACTCCAAAATGGAATCCTAGCCAGAGTCTTTTGGATCCCTTTGGTTAAACCAGACAGGGGATCAAGAAAGGGGTTTGGGGCATTCATAGACGCTCCACCTGACGCTGGACATCTTCTTCTATGACTGGTACCTGGTCATATTCAGGCAACAGTTCCCTTTTTTGAACTGTGCCCAATGCCCTTTCTATTTCCTCAGTTAGTTCAAGGCAGCCCTTGCCTTTGACATTGAGCACGCGCTCAATCACGTTGCCATCTTTGTCGATGATGTATTCAACCTGTTGATATTCCGCCATAATGCCTCCTCAAGCCCAGCGCCCCAACACAATCCTGATCTGCCCTTTTTCATCCACAGATTCCGACTCTACCGTAAATCCCTTCTCCGCGGCCGTCGCAAGAAGCTGCTCGCGGGTATAGGCTTGGCGGATTGGCGCTAAGAAAGCCTCAGCGCTGACTCCCGTTCCCCAAAAGTCGGCAATCATCTCCAGGCTGTCCCCCCGTTGGCGAAAGCCAATGTCGTAGCCGTTGCTGCGCCTAACCACCAGATCTGCCTGGACACGGTTCCCTCCATACCCCCGGACATAAGTGTTTTCCAAGACCTCGTGACCTTGGGCAACCAAAGCGCCTTTCAGGATCTCTTTATTTTTGAACTGAACCTTGATGCTGGTGAAGTGCGACACTGTGGGGATTCTCCTCAGAAGAACATGCTTTATCCTAGAGCAGTCCTCTTGGCTTGAAAAGTTTTGCTAGGGCACAAAGCCGCGTGGCCCTAACCAAAGAAATTGAGGGAGCCAACCATTAGTTTCCCTTGGCTAGAGGATGCCGGTGGGGATCCGAGGTAGCAGGAGGAAGCAGGCGAGGGACATCGCGGTAACCAAACCAGACGCTCGCCAAACTTTTGAACCAAAGGGAGAGCCAGGTCAACTTCCACTGAAAATCAAGTCTTGCGCCCTGGAGATTTGCGCCTCCTACCTTGGCATGGTCTAGGTTGGATCCTTCCAGGCTGGTGTAGCTTAGGTCGGCCCAACTGAGATTGGATCCGCTGAGGTTGGCCCGGCTGAGGTCAGCCCCCCTCAGTCCGGTTCCAACTAGGCTGGCTCCCCTCAAGTTTGCACCGACCAGTTTCGCCCCGCTCAGGTTAGTCCAGTTCAGGTTGGCGCCGCTCAGGTCAGCTCCACTCAAGTTTCTCTTGGAGGCGTGACCGTTGACGATCTCCCACACCAGCCGCCACTTGGCCTCGATCTGGGTTTCAGGAGAAAGGATCACTCGTTGCAGATTGGCCAGCTCCAGATTTGCCCCTCTCAGGTCGGCGCCGCTTAGGTTGGCTCTGCCCAGATAAGCCCTACTGAGCTGGGTTCCACTGAGATCGGCTTGGGTTAGGTTGGCCCCACCCAGCTTGGCCCTCTTCAGATTGGCTCCACCTAGGTTGGCCTCGCTCAGATCTGCCCCAATCAAGTAAGCCCGGCTTAGGTTGGCTCCGCTGAGCCTTACCCCCCTGAGGTCTGCCTGGCTAAGGTTGGCCTTTCTCAAGTCCGCCTCTCTCAAGTCCGTCCGGCTCAGCTCCTGCGAATGGGCGCAAGCATGGAGAATAATTAACCACCAGCGACTCTCCGGGCTGTCCTCTGCAGAAATCACCGCCCCTCTCAAGATAGGCAAGTTTAGGCTTGTCTTGCCCAGTTTGGCTTCGCCGAGGTCGGCCCCGATGAGGCTAGCCCCCCTTAGATCTGCGCCGTTCAGTTTAGCCCGCCTCAGCCTGGCTCCGATGAGCTTGGCCTGTGTCAACTTGGCCCCCACGAGTTTAGCCTTGGCTAGTTCGGTCTTGATCAAGCTGGCGCCACTGAGGTTGGCAGCGCTTAGGTCTGCGCCGCTGAGATCTGCTTGGTTTAGATTGGCCCCCCTCAGATCCGCCTGGCTCAGATTGGCTTTGCTCAACTCTGCCCACTTTAAGTCTGCGCCGCAGAGGTTAGCCCCTCTCAGGTCGGCTCCCACCAAGTTCACGCCGGTGAGGTTGAGCCCGCTCAGATTTGCCCAGCTCAAGTTCGCCCCGCTCAAGTCTGCCTGAGCTAGATTTTTCCCCTGGGCGTGGCCGTTGACAATTTCCCAGATCAGTTGCCACTTGCGGTCAATTTGCGTTTGAGGGGAAAGGATGGCTCCTCGCAGGCTGGCCAAATGTAGGCAAGCGGCGTCCAGGTCGGCCTGCCTGAGGTCGGCTCCCTCCAAGTTGGCCCACCTGAGGTCGGTTCCCCTCAGGTTAGCTTCTCTCAAGTTGGCGCCGGCAAGTCTTGCTCCCCTCAGGTCTGCTTGAGCCAAGTTGGCCCCACTCAGGTCAGCCCAATCCAGGTTCGCCCCGCTCAAGTCTGCCTGAGCTAGATTTTTCCCCTGGGCGTGGCCGTTG
>NZ_JANSHP010000061.1:0-4484 GCF_047502605.1 Synechococcus sp. RC10A2 | reverse complement strand
ACAATTTCCCAGATCAGTTGCCACTTGCGGTCAATTTGCGTTTCGCGGGAAATGACGACCCACTTCAAGTTGGCGTCTGCTAGATTGGCTCCCCGCAGGTTGGCCCCAATGAGATTGGCCCCCATCAAGTTGGCTCCGCTTAAGTCGGCTCCCCTCAAGTCTGCACCACTGAGGTCTGCCTGACTGAGGTTGGCTCCAACCAGGCTGGCGTGGCTTAGATTGACCTGGCCCAGTCTCGCTCGACTCAAGCTGGCCCCGCTTAAGTCCACCCCCCTTAGGTTTAGCCCGCTGAGGTTGGCCCTCCTCAGATCTGCCCAGCGAAAGTCCCGCTCGCCGGCTCTATATCGTTCTCGGATGTCTCCAACCGGACGCAGGGGAACTTGATAGGTTTTTGCTACTTGCACCAGTTGAGGTATGCCAGAGCTTAGTAAGGTCTTCCAAACTGCAAACTGCACCTGCCAATCCAGATGCTGCTGCGTTGTCTGTAGAAGAATCTTTCTGCTTTTTTCACCAAAGCTTCCAACAGTCCCGTTTCCCCCATAAGGATGGCCACTCCTAAGGACTAGCTGAACGGCTCCTGAACTGCCGGCAACTCCTTCAGCTTTAGTCTTTCCATATCCAGTTGTAGCCACAGCCCACTCCCTGTCGGCTAACTTCGTTTCTATTTTTACTTTGGCCCTGGATAAAGACAAGTTCAGACTTGGGGAGTTCTCACCGGGAAGGTATTCTTCGATATACTAATATTTCGATATGCTAATATGTTCAACTTCAACCTTTCAAACGTGCCAGCTTTGAGGATAGGAATTCAAACTTGGCAAAGGGATCCCTTGGGCCAGGCAGATAAGTATTGCAGTTTACAGAAAAAGAGCTTCAGTCCTTTTCTGCCAAGGGATCCCGGCAGCGCTCACAGACAGCCGGTAGATAAAGGGTGTCACGGCGGCCAAACCACTCGTAGCGGTGATCCCGGATCTGGGCATAGCTCCAGTCTCCCAAAAGCTTGAGGCCGGGAAGGTTGTGGTAGAGGGCCAGCCACAGGGATCCGCTGGGCAAGAGGGCGGCAATTTGTTCGACGGCGGCGGAGCCCTGCCAGCGGCGCTGCGGCTGCTCCAGGTCGATCAGGATCATCCCCAATTCCATCTGCTCTGGCGGGATCCCCCACTGGGCCAGGGTAGCTCCATCCTGCATGGGGGCGTAGCGAAACTGCTGGCCGCGATCCAGGCGCTCCAAGAGCTGGACTCCACTGGCGCAGAGGTTGCACAGGCCGTCGTAGATGACCAGGTAGGGCATGTTGGGATCCTCAGGCAGGGGGCTGGGCCAAAATCTGGGCTTGGTAGTCGGCCTCAGAGAGCAGTTGCTGCGGCTGCCGATCTAGGAACAATCGGCCCCTGAGGTGATCGTATTCGTGCTGGAAGATGCGCGCCGGAAAATCCCGCCAGACCACCCGCTGCCGGGATCCCTCAGGGGTGTGGTACTCCACCTCCACCTCGCGGGAACGGGCCACCAGGCCGCGGCAGTTGGGCACGCTCAAGCACCCTTCCCACCCCAGCACCTGCTCCTCGCTGCAAGCTAGGGGGCGGGGGTTAACCATGACCAGCGGCTCCATCTGGGGTGCATCAGGATAGCGAGGGTTGGGACGGGAGGCTACGATGATGACCTGGAGGGGGAATCCCACCTGAGGGGCCGCCAAGCCCACCCCTTGGGCCTCTTTCAAAGTGGCGAGCATCTCTTCAATTAGGTTTTGCAAAGCCGGCGTCCCAAACTCGGCGACCGGCTCAGCCACTTGAGTCAGGATGGGATCCCCTAGCTGGCGCAGGCGTAAAGTCATGGCGATTGCAGGCATTCAAATGCAAACTGCGGCGAACCCTCCTCTCCCCCCAGGCTCCTAGCGGTCTTTGCGGCTGGCTGCCGTTTCCAAAGCCAGCTTGAAGCGCTTCAGCCCCTCCGGGATGGGGATGGGGTAGTGGCCGGTAAAGCAAGCGGAGCAGAAGGAATTGGGATCCCGGCCCGTAGCGGCCAGCATGCCTTCCCAGCTCAAGTAGGCCAAAGAGTCTACCCCGATTTTCTCGGCAATTTCTGCCACCGAGTACTTGGCGGCAATAAGCTGATCTTGGCTGTCGGTGTCGATGCCGTAGAAGCAGGGATGGGTAACCGGAGGGCTGGAGATGCGCATGTGGACTTGGGTGGCCCCCGCCTGGCGCAGGGCCTTGACGATCTTTTGGCTGGTGGTGCCCCGCACAATCGAGTCGTCCACGATCACAATCCGCTGCCCCCGCAGCACGTCTTCCAGGGGGTTGAGCTTCATGCGAATGCCCCGCTCCCGCATCGACTGGGTAGGCTGAATGAAGGTGCGGCCCACATAGCGGTTTTTAATCAGCCCCTCGGTGTAGGGGATCCCTGTCTGGCGGGCATAGCCAATGGCCGCCGGGGTGCCGGAATCGGGCACCGCGATCACCCAGTCGGCCTCTGCCGGAGCTTCCCTGGCCAGTTGTTCTCCCAGCCGCACCCGGTAGGAGTAGAGGCTTTCCCCATGCATGCAACTATCGGGGCGGGCAAAGTAGATCATCTCGAAGATGCACAGTTTAGGGTTGGCCTCCGCCCAGCGCACCGATTGCAGCCCCTGCCGGTCAATCCACACCAGCTCCCCCGGCTCCACGTGGCGCAGGTAATCGGCTCCGATGATATCCAGAGCACAGGTCTCGGAGGCTAAGACATAGTGTAACCGTGGGGCTTCGGGGCAATGAGGGCTGCCCACCATCTGGGGCTGCAGCAGCTCCTGCCTGGTGGGGTTGCGGCTCAAAAACCCCAACACCAGCGGGCGCACGCCGTAGGGATCCCGTGCCCCGATCAGCCCTTCTGGCGTGCCGATGACCAGGCTAAAGGCCCCGCGGCAGCGGCGCAGAGCCTGACAGGTGGCTTCCACCCAGCCTTGGCCCTGATTGACCGCCTGGGCAATGGCGTGGGCAATACACTCCGAGTCGGTGCTGCCGGTGAGGTGGCGGTCGGCAGCTTCCAGCTCTTGCCGCAGCTCTTCGGCGTTGACCAAATTGCCATTGTGGGCCAAAGCCAGCGGCCCCAGGCGGGTTTCCACAATGATCGGCTGAGCGTTGGCGGCGCGGCTGGAGCCGGTGGTGGAGTAGCGGGTGTGGCCCACCGCCAAGTCGCCGCTCAGTTGGCCCAGATTTACCGGGTCAAAAACTTGGGAAACCAACCCCATCGCCTTGTGCACTCGGCAAAAGGCCCCCTCAAAGGTGGCGATGCCCGCCGATTCCTGGCCTCGATGCTGCAGGGCAAACAGCCCAAAATAGGTCAGCTTGGCCACCTCCTCGCCGGGAGCCAGAATGCCAAACACCCCGCAGGCCTCTTTGGGCCCTTCCTGGCTGTTCCAGAATTCAGCAGGTCGCTCTTGCAGCCCTGCTTGCGCTGAAGATGGTTCTGCTCCCGCCTTCGCTGCCATGGATCCCCTCTTGCTGTGGCACTTACCAGTCTAACCTGAGCGCCCTTGAGATCTCACCGCCGAGGCGGATCCCATGCGGTAGATGTCACCCGTAGTGTTTACAAAAAATTGAGGCTCTATCTATAGTGTTAGGAGCACCCGCGAGACTCTGCTTTCGCAGTTGAGGGAGCAGGGCTGTGTGGGTTTTGAGTTGAACGCTGCCGAGACTCAGTTCTCCCAACAAAACCCCAAAGCTTGTGTTATGAGGAGCCAAAGCCCATGAAACAGCAGCCCCCTAGGTTCCGCCAGAGCTGGATGTTCTCCGCAATGAGAGCGAGTGTAGCCGCTTTTGTGTCGTTGTCACTGGTGGCCTGCCAAGAAGATGCCCGCGAACAGCCCTCGGTCACCATTACGCCTGTGCCAGTAACGGTTGTGGCACCGACGCCCACGCCTTTTCTCGTCCCCAGTCCGACGCCTACTCCCGTCCCGACGCCTCTGCTCACCCCGACCCCCACCCCACTCTTGAATCCGTTCCCCAGCCCTTCCCCCACCGCTTCCTTCTCGGCGGAGCCACCTTCGATTGCCGTGGTGGCACTGACGGACGCGCGACAGACGGTTCCCTTCAATGTCTTGGTGGCTGTAACAACTCCTGCGGGTTTGGGCAGCGGCATCAGCTTCCGGGTGGAAATCCGACAAAACCCTCTCACCCTCACGTTTGATTTCACTGCCGCTGCCGCCGGCTGTCAGGTCAACAGCAGAACCTGCATCGGCACCCTTCCCATCACCATTCCGGCCTCTGTCCCTCCTGGAGATTACGAGGTTACGGCCATGGTAGCAGACACTCAAGGCCGCATTGCCTCGGCCAAAGCCCCTTTGCGGGTACTGCCGCCGCCTTCACCCACCCCAACACCAACCCCGACCGGCACGCCCAATCCTTTTCCCTCTGTGTCGCCTTCGCCCAGCCCTTCCCCTCGTCCCAGCCCTTCGCCCACCCCAACGCCTAGGCCCCCCTAACCAGCGGAGCCAGTTCCTTGGCTGTCAGGGGAGCCGA
>NZ_JANSHP010000060.1:0-10089 GCF_047502605.1 Synechococcus sp. RC10A2 | reverse complement strand
CAACGACCCAACCATTGGCGTGGGGGCTTTGCGAGCTGTGTTTACTTTCTAGTTCTTAAAATCCCTGCGCTGACATCCAAGTTGCTAAGTAGGGATCCACTGGGTTGGATCCCTATTTTCTTACATCAGCCCCTCTGGGGGGATGAAAGCCTGGGCTTGACGTCAAGCTTGGGACAAAGCTAGGGATTACAAAAGGCACACTGAGCGGGATCCGCCCAGGGCTCTGCCACAGGCTCGGTGTGGGTGTGGGAACAGCGAGCACAGCCATATACCCAAGCCTTGGCCACGGGGGTGGGGGCGCCACATTGGCCGCAGGGCAGTCCAGAGACCGAGCGGATCTGCCAGTAGCCAGGAGTGCCGCAGGCCGGGCACAGGCTTTGGGCTTTGGCGATTAGGTTTTGGGTGGCGGCTGCGATGACTTGGAGCCGGGTTGGGTTGCACATGGCCCGCATGTCGGTTTCCAGATGCAGGCCACCCTGCCGAGCCAGCAGCTCCCCCACCACCTGCTTCAGGGTAGCTTCGTCTTGGATTCCTTTGTGGATAACCTGGGGCTTTTCTGGCTGGTCGAGGGCGATCAGGGCGTGCTGGGGAAAACCCGCCCTTTGGGCAAAGTCCAGCGCTTCTGCCCAGCTCTGCACCCAGCGATGGCTGAAATTGGTTTGGGTGCTCTCTGCATAGCCGACCAGCTCCAAGGGCTCCGCGCCGGGTTCAAAAACCCTGAGCATGACCCATTCTTGGTTCCAAGGGATCCAAGGGATCTGGGGGTGGGGGCCAAAGGATCCCTCGCTGGCCAAGCCCAGAGCTTCAGGATGATCCTGCAAAGCCCTTGCAATCTTCAGGCGCAGAGTCTGTAGGGGATCCCCTGGCCGAGGCCGCTCCCGCGAGAAGGTGCCCAGTTGGTCGGTGTCCAGAGGTATCACTTGCACCTGGATCCCCAGATGCTCGGCCAAGAGAGGGGCAATCACCTCCTCTTTGCGATGCAGGGTTGCCAAGTAGGCAATCCGACCCTTCCAGTCCATAGAGGTGCTGCAAAAAGCCTACAGCTTTTGTCCTCGGGCCAGTCGAGATGGCTCAAACTAGGGGGCTGGGTTTTGCCGCCAAGCCCAAGTGGGCGACGGCCTCGGCCAAAGCGGCCTCTCGGCTTTCCACAAACCGCTCCGCCGGCAGGGGCAAACGTAGGCTTTCCAAGCGCTGCCGGATGCGGCCTCTGGCGCCGACAATCCACACCTGTTTGCCGCGATCTAGGGCCTCGCGAATGGCATTTTCCAGGGAGAGGGTCGCCGAAACCCCCAGCATTGGCACATCCGATAGGTCCACCACCAAAGCCTGGCAGGAGGCTACCGCCTGATATTGGCGGGAAATGGCCTGGGAAACCCCGAAGATCATCGGGCCGCTCAAGTAAAACAACAGCACCTGGCCGCGGCCCTGGCGCAGCAATTCCCTCTCACGGGGAGTGAGATCCACCGCATCATCGGCATCGGTAATGGCTTTCACCTCTTCGGAGTGGATCTCGCTGAGGCGTTGAATGGTGAGCAAGTTGGCCACAAACACTCCCACTCCCACTGCAGCGATGAGATCCACAAACACCGTCATGAACATCACCCCGTACATAATGGCTGCCCCTTTGAGGGAGAGGCGGTGGGCCCGCTTCAGGAAGCTCCAGTCGAGGATATCCACCCCCACCTTAAAGGCGATCCCCGCCAGCACCGCCATCGGGATCCCTTGGGTGAGGGGAGCGGCAAACAGCACCACCATCAAGAGGATGAGGGCGCGGGTGATGCCCGCCAAGGGCGTACGTCCCCCTGACTGGATATTCACCACCGTGCCCATGGTCGCCCCCGCCCCCGGCAAGCCCCCCAGGAAGCCGGAGACCAGGTTGGCGATCCCCTGCCCGATCAGCTCTTGGTCGGAGTCGTGGCGGGTGCGGGTGAGGTTGTCGGCAATCACCGCCGTCAAGAGGGTGTCGATACAGCCCAGCATGCCCAGCACCACCCCGTCCAACACCAAGCTGGCCAGGGAAGCAAAGGGCAACTGCGGCCATTGCACCTGGGGCAAGCCGGTGGGGATGGGGCCAATGCGCCGCAAATCCCAATCGGCCATGAACAAGCTGGCCACCAGCGTTCCCAACACCAAAGCCACCAACTGCGGCGGCACCACCCGTCGCCAGGGCTTGGGATAGCCAAAAAGGATGGCAAGCGTCAGCAGCCCCAGCCCCAGCTCTGGCATCTTGAGATTGAGCAGGTAGGTCGGCAGGTTCTGCACCGCCCCAATCACTCCTCCCTGGCTGGCGTGGCCCAATAGCGGCGGGATCTGCAGCAAAATCATGATCCAGCCGATCCCGGACATAAAGCCGGAAATAACGCTGTAGGGCATGAGGGTGATGTATTTGCCCAGCTTCAGGGATCCAAACAGCACCTGAAACAGGCCCCCCACCATCACCACCGTGAAGGCCGGCCCCAGTCCCTGGTTCGGATAGCTGGCGGTAACCTTGGCAATGACTGCCGTCATCATCACAGTCATCGGCCCGGTGGGCTCGGAGATGAGGGTGGGAGTGCCGCCGAACAGGGCAGCAAAAAAGCCCACACACACCGCCCCATACAAGCCCGCCACCGGCCCGGCACCAGAAGCCACCCCAAAGGCCAGGGCCATCGGCAGCGAGACAATAGCCGTCGTCAGGCCACCGAAGAGATCCCCACGCCAGTTTTCTAGGCTCAGACGCCGACGCCAAGCCAGCACTCCCCCACCTTGCCCCGTCACTTGGCCCAACATGCCCCACTGCCCTCAATGCTATAGGCAGCCTATCATTGAGCGTTACCATAACGCCCCGATTAGAGGATAGATTTTTATCTATAAATGTCTTCAGGGATCCCCTTGGGACAGGGGGCGGCTCCGGGCAACTCCCTCTGCCCCGGCAAAAGGCAATGGTAGACTAGACGCAGGCGCACTTTATTTTAGTTTCCTGGGTTGCCGACCGTTGGCCGGCAATGGCGATTGCTGCTGCGACAGCTTTGTAACCTCGAACCGTGCCCGCGCCCAAGCCGACCGGGATCCCTCACCTCTACCCCCACCCATGAGCGACAACGAATTGACCGCGCGCATCATCTCCACCGACCTGCAGCGGGAGATGGCGCAGTCCTACCTGGAATACGCCATGAGCGTGATTGTCGGGAGGGCTCTGCCGGATGCCCGCGACGGCCTCAAGCCGGTGCATCGCCGCATCCTTTACGCCATGCACGAGCTGGGCCTGACGGCGGATCGCCCTTTTCGCAAGTGCGCCCGCGTCGTGGGGGATGTGATCGGGAAATACCATCCCCACGGGGATCAGGCGGTTTACGAAGCCCTGGTGCGCATGGCCCAGGACTTCTCCATGCGGGAGCGCCTGGTGGACGGGCACGGCAACTTCGGCTCCATCGACAACGACCCGCCGGCGGCCATGCGCTACACCGAGTGCCGCCTCACCGCTTTTGCCCAGGAAGCCCTGCTGCAGGATATCGACGCCAACACCGTCGACTTCATCGACAACTACGACGGATCCCAGCAGGAGCCGCTGGTGCTGCCGGCGCGGATCCCGCAGTTGCTGTTGAACGGTTCTTCTGGCATTGCCGTGGGCATGGCCACCAACATCCCGCCCCACAACCTGGGAGAGCTGGTGGACGGCCTGATCGCCCTCATCCACAACCCCAACCTGACCAGCCTGGAGCTGATGCAGTGGATCCCGGCCCCCGATTTCCCCACCGGCGGGCTGATCATGGGCCAGGAAGGCATCCGCGAAGCCTATACTACCGGGCGCGGCTCCATCACCTTGCGGGGGGTGGCCACGGTGGAGACCATCGAGCAGCGGGGCCGACCGACGCGGGAGGCCATCATCATCACCGAGCTGCCCTACCAAACCAACAAGGCAGCCATGATTGAAAAAATTGCCGAGCTGGTCAACGAGAAAAAACTGGAGGGCATTGCCGACATCCGCGACGAAAGCGACCGCGAGGGCATGCGGGTGGTGATCGAGCTGAAGCGGGATGCTCAGCCTCAGGTGGTGCTCAACAACCTCTACAAGCAAACCCCCCTGCAGAGCAACTTCGGGGTCAACATGCTGGCCATCCTCAACGGCGAGCCGCGCACCCTGACGCTGCGGGACGCACTGCAGGCTTTCTTGGATTTTCGGGCAGAGGTGATCGAGCGGCGCACCCGCTACGAGCTGCAGAAAGCCGAAGAGCGGGATCACCTGTTGCAGGGCTACCTTTTGGCTTTGGGGCAGTTGGATCGGGTGATCGCCCTCATCCGCGGAGCCGCCGATGCCGCCACAGCCCGAGCTGAGTTGCAGGCAACGTTGGGCCTGAGCGAAGCGCAAGCCGATGGCATTTTACAGATGCAACTGCGCCGCCTCACCGCCCTAGAAGCGGAGAAAATCCAGGCCGAACACGAAGACTTGGTGAGGCAAATTGCCGATTTGCGGGATATTTTGGCCCGCCGGGAGCGGGTGATGCAGATCATCAGCGAAGAGCTGCAGCAGCTCAAGAGCCGCTTTGCCAGCCCGCGCCGCTCCCGCCTCTGCCTGGAAGACTGTGAGCTCAAGGTTGCCGATCTGATCGAGAACCGCGAGACGGTCATCTTCCTCACCGAGCAGGGCTACATCAAGCGCATGGACCTTGAAGAGTTCCAGGTGCAGGGGCGGGCCACCCGCGGCAAGGCCGGCGCCCGCATCAAAGACGACGATGCCATCGAGCAGTTTTTTGCCTGTCGCAGCCACGACACTATCCTCTTTTTCACGGATCGGGGGATGGTCTATACCCTGCCCGCCTACGAGATCCCGCAGGGGAGCCGCACCGCCCGCGGCAGCGCCATCGTCCAGTTGCTGCCCATCACTCGGGAAGAGCGGGTTACCTCGATGGTGCCCGTGAGCGAGTTCAGCGACGACGAATACTTGGTGATGCTCACCCGAGCGGGCTACATCAAAAAAACGGCCCTCAGCGCCTTTGCCAATGTGCGTTCCAACGGCCTGATTGCCATCTCTCTGGAGGAAAACGATGAGCTGCGCTGGGTGCGCCGCGCCCGCTCCAGCGACGATGTGGTTATGGCGACCCGCCAGGGCATGTGCATCCGCTTCCGGGCAGATGACGAGCAACTGCGCCCCCTGGGGCGAGCCACCCGCGGCGTGCGGGCCATCACCCTCAACCCCGGCGACGACATCGTCAGCATGGACATCATCTTTGCCGAGTCGGTGATGGCCGCTGAGCGAGAGGGGGAGAGGCTGGCCAACCCCTGGGTGCTGGTGATTACCAAAGAAGGGCGGGGCAAGCGCTCGGCCATCGACCACTTCCGCCGGCAAAACCGGGGCGGCAAGGGGGTGATCGCCACTAAGTTCCGCCAGGAGTCGGATGAGCTGGCTGCCCTGCGCATCGTCAATGCCGAGGACGAGATCCTGTTGGTAACTGCCAGAGGCATTGTCATGCGCCAGTTGGCCAAGGCCATCCCCACTCAGTCTCGCGAGGCGACAGGGGTGCTGGTGCAGCGCTTGGATCCGGAGGACAGCATTGTAGGAGTGACGGTGGTGCCCGCTTCGTTTATCAGGGATCCGGCGGAAGCTGAAGAGGAGCCGGCAGAGGGGATCCCCGAGGCCGACGGTTGATCTCCGAGGCGGCGCCTCCCGAGGTACGGCATTTGCCGCCTCAAAGGGGTGGGATCCCGTACCGAAGGCGGCGAGGCTCGGGTGTTAGGTTTGACATAGCCCAATTGGCGGAGCTGCGAAGGCCTAAGGAATGGGGCCAACAGCTCCGAGTTGGGCTAGATTTGCTGTGTTTGGGGAGCTTGGTGACTCCATGTCGAGCCCGATCAATTTCATTCCTGGTTTTGAGGCCGCGCAAACGCCCAGCCCCAACAACCGGCTCTGGCAATATCTGCAGTCTCAGGATCCCAGCGTTTTTCAAGACATCGCCCGCAACTCGTCGCCGGAGGTGCTGGAGATCTTGGGCCACAACATTCGCAGCTTGGTGGGCAGTTTGCCGCCAGACCAATTTGGCGTTCAAATCATCACCAACCGCGAGAGCTTGGCAAAAATGCTCTCCGGGGCGATGATGGGTGGCTACTTTCTGCGGGTGATGGAGCAGCGTCTGGCCCTGGAGCAGTCTTTGGGCAACTCATCCGCCGCCGTCCCCTCTCCCCAACCTTCAACACCGGATCAACCTCCAACAGCGGAGGGGGGCAGTGCCCAATAGCTCCGGGCTCAGCCTTGCGGGCCCGCAGCCAAGTTCAATCCATCCTCTCTGTTGCCGCCGAGGACGTTTTAGGGCTGATGCTGGGTATGGGTTCACCAGACCAGGGATCTGAGTTCAGCCGCCCACCTCGGCGGGTTTTGATCTGCCCGGATAGCTTCAAAGGATCCCTGACAGCCAAGGCAGCAGCGGAGAGCATCTCCCGGGGCATCCGCCAGGTCTTGCCGAAGGCCAAGGTGGAGCTACTCCCCCTGGCCGATGGGGGCGAGGGCACGCTGGAGACCTTGTTGCCGGCGCTGGGGGGAGAGAAACGAGGGCTGTGGGTCACTGGCCCGCTGGGGGATCCCGTCTGGGCCGAGTACGGGGTGGCAGGCGAGCGGGCGCTGCTGGAAGTAGCCCAGGTGGCCGGCCTGACCTTGGTGCCCCCTGAGCAGCGGGATCCCACCCGCACCACCACCTATGGCCTGGGGGAGCTGTTGCGGGCCGTCTGCCGGGATCCCATCGCCGAGATTTGGATAGCGCTGGGCGGATCCGCCACCGTCGATGCGGGTGCGGGGATGGCGCAGGCCTTGGGCTATCGCCTCTTGGATGGGGCCGGGGATCCCATCGGCTGGGGGGGAGGGGAGCTGGCCCGCCTGGCGCGCATCGAGCCACCTAAACAGCGCATTTGGCAAGGCAAGCGCATCCGCGGCCTCTGCGATGTGCAGAACGCCCTCACTGGCCCGTTGGGGGCGGCTGCCGTCTTTGCCCCCCAGAAGGGCGCCACTCCCCAGCAAGTGCGGCAATTGGAGCAGGCACTGCAGCAGTGGGCCAGGGTGGTGGAGCGGGATCTGGGCCGGGCCGTGGAGGGGATCCCAGGGGCCGGCGCCGCCGGCGGGCTGGGGGCAGGATTGGTGGCTTTTTTGGGCGCCACCCTGGAGTCCGGGATCCAGCTCTTGGCCCAGCACTTGGCCCTGCCGGAGCGTCTCCGCCGCTGCGATCTGGTGGTAACTGGCGAGGGCCGCCTTGACGAACAGAGCAGCATGGGCAAGGTAGTGGGGGCGGTGCTGGAGCAGGCCATGGTGGCCCAGAAGCCCCTGCTGATTCTCTGTGGCCAGGCCACCCCGGCAGCCCGGGCCGACTTGGCCGCCCGACCCCTTCCCATTAGAGTTGCTGCCCTCTGTGACCGGATCCCGGATGTGGCCGAGGCGCAGCGCCAGGCCGGTTACCACCTGGAGCAGATGGCCGCTTGGGAGTTGAAAAAGTTTCTGGCCGGGGATCCGATCCCCACCTAGCAAATGGCTGGGAAACAGCTTATCCATCGATCTCCAGCTCCCCTCTCCCCTTGGGAGAGGGGCTGGGGGTGAGGGCCGCTAGGGGCGGGGATCGCTTGGGTCAGCGACAAAGTGTCTTAATCATCGTGTTTGGAACAACTATAATGACTTGAATGAGTTTTTTTAAAAATTATGGCCACTATTGAGTTTTCTCCCGGTATTCCAGAAGTGCCAACGCAGGTGCGGTTGCTGAAATCCAAAACCGGCAAGCGGGGATCCGCCATTTTTCGCTTTGAGGAGCTGAAGTCCGACACGCAAAGCATCCTTGGCATGCGGATGATCGACGAGGAAGGGGAGCTGACCACCCGCAACATCAAAGCCAAGTTCTTGAACGGGGAATTCAAGGCCTTGGAAGTGATCTACGACATGGAAACAGAAGCAGAATGGGAGCGCTTCCTGCGCTTCATGGAGCGCTTCTCGGCAGCCAACCAGATGGGCATGGCCTAGTGGGCTCAGCTTTTGGATTTTTTGCTCCCCTTGGTGGACTTGCTCTTGGCTTTGGGCTGTTGAGCGGTTCCCTGGGCCTGCTCAAGGGGGGGCTGTCCCAGGGGAGGTCGCCGCTTGTGCCAGTCGGTGCTCTGCTCATAGGCATAGGCCACCCGCAGCACCTTGCTCTCCTGCAAGACGTTGCCTATGATCTGCAGGCCAATGGGCAGACCGTTGGCAAAGCCACAGGGCAGGCTCAGCCCCGGCAGGCCCGCCAAATTGACCGGGATCGTCATCAGGTCGCACAGGTACATACTCAAGGGATCCTCCCGCTCCCCCGCCTTGAAGGGCGGCGTGGGGGTGGTGGGGCTGACCAGCACATCCACCTTCTCGAAGGCCCTGAGGAAATCCTGCTTGATCAGGGTGCGCACCTTCTGGGCTTTGAGGTAGTAGGCGTCGTAGTAGCCGGCAGAGAGGGCATAGGTGCCGATCATGATGCGCCGCTTCACCTCCGGCCCAAAGCCGCGGGCGCGCGTTTTGCCGTACATAGCCAAGAGCGAGTCGGCGGGTTCCCGCAGGCCGTACTTGACGCCGTCGTAGCGGGCCAGATTGGAAGAAGCTTCCGAAGGGGCGATGATGTAGTAGGTGGCCAGGCCGTAGCGAAAGCTGGGGCAGTCGATCTCCAGGATCTCCGCCCCCAGCTCCTGTAGGTGTTGGATGGCGGCTTCCACAGCAGCACGGGTTTCCTCGCTGCAGCCTTCCCCCAGCAGGTTGCGGATGACGCCGATCTTGAACCCCTTGATATCCGGGATCAAAGCCTGGCTGTAGTCCGGGATCTCCACCTTGAGGCTGGTGGAATCCAGGGGGTCATGGCCGGCAATCCCCTGCAGCAGCAGGGCCACGTCCTCCACCGTGCGCCCAAAGGGCCCCACTTGATCCAAAGAGGAGGCAAAAGCCACCAGCCCATAGCGGGAGACTAGCCCATAGGTGGGCTTGAGGCCGACCACGCCACAGAAGGCCGCCGGCTGGCGGATCGATCCCCCCGTATCCGATCCCAGGGCCACCACCGCCTGGTCTGCCGCCACCGCCGCCGCCGACCCGCCTGAGGATCCCCCCGGCACCCGCGTCAGGTCCCAGGGGTTGGCGGTGCGCTGAAAGGCCGAGTTTTCCGTAGAACTGCCCATGGCAAACTCGTCCAGGTTGGTCTTGCCCACCGTCACCATGCCGGCAGCCGCCAGCCGCGCCGTCACCGTCGACTCGTAGGGCGGGATGAACCCCTCCAGCATCCGGGAAGCGCAGGTGGTGCGGATCCCTTGGGTGCAAAGGTTATCTTTCACCGCCAACGGGATCCCGGCCAAGGGGCCGATCGTCTCCCCGGCGCGAATGCGGGCGTCCACCGCTCTAGCCTGCTGCAGGGCCAGCTCTTCGGTCACGGTAATAAAGCTCCTCAGCTGCGGCTCCAGTTGCTGCAGGCGCTCCAGGTATTCGCGCGCGATCTCCTCAGCAGAGCGCTCCTTGTTCACCAACTGGGTATGCAGGGCACGGATAACAGACATAGACAAACTCGCAAGGAAGGGAAAAGGCTGATCCAGCTCAGTGAAAGTTCCCTCTAGAGTAATCCAGCGCGGCTCCCTACTAACTCCCCTCTCCCTGAGGGAGAGGGGCCGGGGGTGAGGGAGTGCTCCCTGAGGGAGAGGGGCCGGGGGTGAGGGGCTACCGTCGTTCTAAAAAATCGCGAAAATCGCGGCGCAGATCCCGGATCTCCTGCCGCATTTCCCTCATCTCTTGAGCCATCTCGTCGGTGCGCCGTTCCAAAGCTTCGGTGCGGCGCTCCACAGCTTCCGTGCGCCGTTCAATGGCTCGGGTGCGCGCATCAAACCGATCCAGCGCCTCGCGGAAAAACTGCGCCAGCATCGCCTGCCCTTCCCGCAGCTCTTGGATCAAAACTTGCTGGTTCTGCTGGGCAGCTTGCAACTCCTGGACGGCCCGAATCAGCCACTGCTCTTGCTCAGGTGTCATGGTTACCAAGGCGCTACAGAACAAGGAAATCCTACCACCCTAAATCTGATACATTTACGCTGAACATTGCTGAACATCACTGTTCAACTATGCAGCGATAGCATTCTGTTTGTTTCCAAACA
>NZ_JANSHP010000059.1:0-502 GCF_047502605.1 Synechococcus sp. RC10A2 | reverse complement strand
GGGCATGTTTCTCTCCTTGTTCTTTTCCTCACACCTTTTTGGCTGTAGGGATGTCTTCTAGAGGTAACCAATTGCCTAACTCAAGAACAAGTCTGGCAACTGCGGACTTCGGTGAAGACATGATGTGGAGATTATGATACAGCCGAAGTCCACATCCTCTTGCTGTCCGGCCTGCCCTACAGTTAATGCGGTGTCCCCACATCTGTGGCCAAGACATGGGTATCTGTTCCCGCCATTCTCACACCTACACCGAGCCTGTGGCAAAGACCTGGGCAGATCTCACGCAGTGCGCTTTTTGTAGCCCATGGCCTCGTCTTAAGCTCAACCTCAAGCTCTTCAATGCCAGCATCCTTATCCCCACAGAGGAGTTGATTATTCTTATTCAATGAAGGGATCCACCGTAGTGGATCCCTGCCTGGCAATTTGGCTGTAAGCGTGAGGAGCTAGGAACTAGAAAGTAAACACAGCTCGCAAAGCCCCCACGCCAATGGTTGGGTCGTTG
>NZ_JANSHP010000058.1:0-10371 GCF_047502605.1 Synechococcus sp. RC10A2 | reverse complement strand
GAGTCACTGGGAAGCCCGCACTCTATGCGTCAGCATGAGTGCGGGAGTACGTCACCAAGGTAGGGAGCTATGGTAGTTGCAGCCTCTGCAGAAGACTTTGCCCTCTCCACTCAGCTTGGCTGGCCGGAGGCGGCCTATCTGCACATTCCCTTCTGCCGGCAGCGCTGCCACTACTGCGATTTTGCCACCGGCCTGGGCACGCGCGAACTGATCGAAACCTATGTGCAGAGGCTCTGCCAAGAGATCGGCGGCGCCTACCGCTACCGCCATTTGGCCGGGGATCCCCAGCCCTTGACCAGCATTTTTTTCGGCGGCGGCACCCCTTCCCTGCTGACGGTGAAGCAGTTGAGTCGGATTTTGAGCCAACTAAGGGAGAGGATCCCGTTTCATCCCGACTGCGAGATCTCGCTCGAGGCCAACCCCGGCACCCTGACACGGCAGCAGTTGGCAGGCTACCGGGATCTAGGGGTTAACCGCATTAGCCTAGGGGTACAGGCCTTTCAAGCGGAGCTGCTGGCCGCCTGCGGTCGCCTCCATGGGGTGGAAGAAATTTACGAGGCTGTGGCCGACTTGCAGGCGGTGGGCTTTGAGAATTTCAACCTGGATTTGATCTTCGGGCTGCCCTATCAAACTTTAGAACATTGGCAGGAGTCACTGCAGGCTGTTCTTGAAATCAACCCCACCCATGTCTCCGTTTACGATCTCACTCTCGAGCCGGGAACCCGCTTTGGGCGTCTCTACCGGCCGGGGGAGGCGCCTCTGCCCAGCGAGGAGACCACGGTTGCCATGTACCTGACGGCGCGGGAGTTGCTCACCCAAGCCGGCTACATCCACTACGAGATCTCCAATTTTGCCCGCCCTGGGTATGCCTGTCGCCACAACCGGGTGTACTGGGAAAACCGCCCCTACTTTGGCTTTGGCATGGGATCGGTCGGCTACGAAGGGGGGCGGCGCATTCAACAGCCGAAAACTCTCCACGCATACTTTGAACAGGTCAAAGCGCAGGTTCACCCCCTGCCGCCGCCGGCTTCTGCAGAAGAAATCTGGATGGATACGGTGATGTTGGGGTTGCGCCTCCAGGAAGGGCTGGAGTTGGCAACTCTACAGGAGCGCTTTGGCAGCAGGAAGGTGGAGCAGGCCTTGCAGAGGCTGGATCCCTATTTTGAAAAAGGTTGGGCCAGTTGTGAGGCGGGGCGGCTGCGGCTAGTCCCGCCGGAGGGCTGGCTGTTTTCCAACGAAGTCATTGAAGAGCTTTTGTTTTGAAGAGAACTGGGCAGGACATCAGTGAAGAAAGCAGCCGCCCGGTTCAAAGTCGACCTTTGTCCAACTTGTCTCTCAGAGGGTGGGGATAGCAGGGCTTACTGGCCGGGGGGATGGCGTTGCAAAACCTGCTTCAGGTAGCGCCCCGTATGGGATCCCGGCTGCTCAGCCACTGCCTCAGGGGTGCCTACGGCCACGATCTGGCCGCCCTGGTCGCCTCCTTCTGGCCCCAGGTCAATGATCCAGTCGGCACAGCGGAGGATGTCCAGGTTGTGCTCGATCACCAGCACGGTGTTGCCCGCATCCACCAGCCGCTGCAGGACGTTCAAGAGCTTGTGAACGTCGTAGAAAGACAGGCCAGTGGAGGGCTCATCCAGCAGGTAGAGGGTTTTGCCGGTGGAACGGCGGGACAGTTCTGCCGCCAGCTTTACCCGCTGCGCTTCCCCGCCGGAGAGGGTGGGGGCCGGCTGGCCCAGCTTGATGTAGTCAAGGCCCACATCGGCCAGCGTCTGTAGAATCTTGGCGGCAGGGGGTAGGGCGGCAAAAAACTCCAGCGCCTCCCCCACCGTCATGTCCAAGACTTCGGCAATGTTTTTGCCCTTGTACCTGACCTGGAGGGTCTCGCGGCTGTAGCGGCTGCCGCCACACACTTCGCAGGTAACATACACATCGGGCAGGAAATTCATCTCAATCACGTTCACCCCCTGCCCTTTGCAGGCTTCACAGCGCCCCCCCTTGACGTTGAAGGAAAAGTGGCCAGCGTGATAGCCTCTAGCCTTGGCCTCTAGAGTCTGGGCAAAGGCCTGGCGGATGGGATCAAATAGACCCGTGTAGGTGGCAGGGTTGGAGCGAGGAGTGCGGCCAATGGGGGATTGGTCGATGACAATAACCTTGTCGATGTGTTCAATGCCGTGTAACTCCCCCATTTCCGCCGGCTTGGGCACCTTCTGGCCAAGGTAGTGCTGCAGGGCAGGGTAGAGCAACTCGTTGACCAAGGTGGACTTGCCGGAGCCGGAGACCCCCGTAACACAGACTAGTTTGCCGAGCGGGATCTCCACATCGATGTGCTTGAGGTTGTTTTTGTGGGCATTGGTGAGCTTGAGGGCAACCCCTTTCCCCGGTCGGCGCTGGGCAGGGGTAGGGATCCGCCTCCGCCCCGAAAGGTAAGCTCCGGTCATGGAGCGATCGCAGGCCAGGATGTTGGCTAGAGACCCTTGGGCCACCACTTCTCCCCCGTGAATGCCAGCTCCAGGGCCGATGTCCACGATGTGGTCGGCGGCGCGGATGGTTTCCTCGTCGTGTTCCACCACAATGAGGGTGTTGCCCAGATCCCGCAGGCGCAACAGGGTTTGCAACAAGCGCTCGTTGTCCCGCTGGTGCAAGCCGATGGAGGGTTCATCCAACACGTAGAGCACCCCCGTCAGGCCGGAGCCAATCTGGCTGGCCAGCCGGATCCGCTGCGCCTCGCCCCCCGAAAGGGTCATGGCCGGTCGGGCCAGGGTGAGGTAGTCGAGGCCCACATCGATTAAAAACTGCAGCCGGGTTCGGATCTCCCGCAGCACCAGCTCGGCAATCTGGGCCTGGCGGGGGGTGAGCTTGAGGTCTTCCAGGCGGCGCAGGCAATCGCCAATGGAGATCTGGGTGAGATCCGTGATGCGGTAGCCGCCGACGCGCACCGCCAGGGCCTCCGGCCGCAGCCGGGATCCGCCACAGGCAGCACAGGGGCGGTAGGTGAGGTAGGCCTCTAGCTTTTGCCGGTAGGTTTCGGAGGTAGTTTCTTGGTAGTGCCGCTGCAACTGGGGGATCACCCCTTCGTAGCGGCGGTAGTACCCCCGGCCCCGGTAGGGGGATTCCGCTTCAACGTAGATCTCCTGGTCGCTGCCGTAGAGGAGGAGCTGCTGCTGCTCAGGGGTGAGGTCGCACCAGCGGCTGCTGAGCTCAAAGCCAAAGGCCTTGGCGGCCCCCGCCAGCAGGGCCAGGTAGTAGGGGTTCTCCCGCTCCGCCCAGGGGGCGATGGCCGCGTACAAAGGGAGCTTGGGATCCGGCACGATCCGGTCGGGGTCGAAGATGGGCTCAAAGCCCAGCCCGTGACAGACAGGACAGGCGCCGATGGGGGAGTTGAAGGAAAATAGCCGCGGCGACAGCTCGCCCAGCACCGAGCCATGTTCGGGGCAGGCAAATTGTTCCGAAAAGATCAGCTCCGTCGGCTTGCCGTTGAGGTACTGCCCCGCCACCTCGGCCACTTTTTGCAGCAGGTGTTCCCGCTCTTCCTCTCGCGGCAAGAGCTCCACCACCGCCAGTCCCCCCGACTGGCGCAGACAGGTGGTCAGGGAATCGGCCAGCCGCTCGGCGATCTCGGGGCCCTTGACCAGCCGATCCACCACCACCTCAATGGTGTGGGCCTTGTTTTTGGCCAACTCGATCTCTTCGCTCAGATCCCGCACTTGGCCGTCGATGCGCACCCGCACAAACCCCTGCTGGCGCAAGCTCTGCAAGAGGGCTGCATGGGTGCCCTTTTTTTCCCTCACCACAGGCGCCAGCAACTGAAAGCGCGTCCGCTCCGGCAGGGCCAGGATCTGGTCCACCATTTGATCCACCGTCTGGGGGGCAATCACCCGGTCACAATGGGGGCAGTGGGGGATCCCGGCCCGCCCGTAGAGCAGCCGCAGGTAGTCGTAGATTTCGGTAACGGTGCCCACCGTGGAGCGGGGGTTGTGGCTGGTGGACTTTTGGTCGATGGCAATGGCCGGGCTCAAGCCCTCGATGCGGTCTACATCCGGTTTGTCCAGTTGCCCCAGAAATTGCCGCGCGTAGGCGCTGAGGGACTCCACATAGCGCCGCTGCCCCTCGGCAAAGATGGTGTCGAAGGCCAGAGAAGATTTGCCGGATCCAGAGACGCCCGTAAACACCACCAGGCGATTGCGCGGGATCCGCAGCTCGAGGTTTTTGAGGTTGTGCTGCCGCGCCCCCACTACGTGGATTTCGTTCTGGCCGGACATCTCGTCCCCTCTGTGCGCAGCGCAGGTCGAAAAACAACGAAAGTTAAGGAACATTAACGATTCTAGTGCCTTCTAGTGCCGCGGCAGAGGTCTGTCTTCTCCAATCGAGAGGGGGTACCAGCAAGCTGGGTCTATCGTGGGCAGGAGAAGGAAAAAGACTTGGCTATCTTGGAAGGGCCACTTGAGGATCCCGAAGCAACCTAGCCCATGACCTGGCCGCTGCTTGCTGTCCAAAAAGTCTTCATCTACCTGCTGGTGGGGATCGCCTTCACGGCCCTTTGTCTGGGGGATCAGGCCCTGTCGCCGGCGGTTATCGCCCTCTGCTTGGCGGCGGGGGCTGCCAGTTGGTTTTGGGAGCCGCCCCGGATTAGTTTTGCCCGCTATGCTTCCCTGTGGATGCCCCTGACGGTGAGCGTGTTGGTCAGCTTGGCGGCCCTGGTGCTGGCGGGCGTGCTGCCGCTTTCGGATGGGGCCATAGGCCTGGTGCTTTACCTAACAGGGGCCAAGTTGTTCCAGCGGGAACGGGCAGCAGACCACATCCAGTTGGCGGTGCTGTCTCTGCTGCTGATGGCCATCGCCACCCTCTTCAACGAAGACATCAGCTTTGGGTTTTTATTCCTGCTGTATGTGGGGGTGGGGCTGGTTAACCTCACCCTCTATCACCTGCGCCTGCAGGCGGAGCAGCACCCGCAGGCGGCCAGCCAAGTCCGCGGGATCGACCTCAGCTTTTTGGGGTTTCTGGGATCCCTGGCCTTGCTGGCAACAATTCTCTCGGTGGTTTTGTTTTTCCTCTTCCCGCGGCTCAGCTTGGGGATCTTGGGCCGGCAGGCCCGCTCGCCGGTGATGACCACCGGCTTTGCCGAAGAAGTCAGCCTGGGGGAGTTCGGCACCCTTAAAACCGACAACACCGTTGCCCTGCGGGTGGAGTTCCCGGCAGGGGTGCCCCCCCAGGTGGAGTCCCTCTACTGGCGTGGCATGAGCTTTGATCGCTACGACGGGCGGGCTTGGTCGCGGACGCTGAACCGCGCGATCCCGATTTTCCCCACTGCAGCAGGGGTCTTTGATCTCTCGGCTTCCCCCTTGATCCCCACTGCGAGCGACCTCCAGTTCTTCCCCCTGGAGCAGCGGATTTACCTAGAGCCGCTGGCCACCACCACCGTCTTTGGGGTGGCGCCGCTGCTAGAGGTGGAGTGGCTAGATCGAGGTGGGGCGATGACTCCGCAGCAGGCATGGCAACGGCAAACTCGCCGCCTGCTCCTGCACGAGAGCGGGGATGTCAGCCATTCTCTGCCCCCCCGGCTGCCCTATCTCTACCGCGCCGTGAGCTGGATCCCCCAGGATCTAAGGCCCCGCCTGCGCCAGCTTAGCCAGGAGGAGCTGCTGAGTGCGCTTGACCCAGCCCAGCAGGCAGCCTACCTGCAGTTGCCGGCAGAGCTGGATCCGCGCATTCCCGCCTTGGCAGAGGAGATCACGGCTGGGATCCCCGACGTCTTTGGCAAGGTAGCGGCTCTGCAGAACTACCTGCTGGAGAACTACGCCTACACCACCGATCTGCCGGATCCCGGGGCCGAGCCGCCTTTGGAGGCCTTTTTGTTTACCCACCGCCGCGGCCACTGCGAATACTTTGCCACCGCCCTGACGGTGCTGGCCCGCAGCCTCGGCATCCCGGCCCGCGTGGTCAATGGCTTCTTGGGCGGGCGCTGGGTGGCGCAGGAAAAGTACCTGGCGGTGCGCAACGCCGATGCCCACTCGTGGACGGAGATCCCCTTTGGCCCCTATGGATGGATCATCTTCGACGCCACGCCGCCCGAGGCCAATGTCAGCCAGCGGCAAAGCTGGTGGGATCCCCTGCAAGATTTTTACGACAGCCTGCGCTTCCGTTGGTTTAAGTACGTCATCCAGTACGATCTATCCACCCAGCGGCAGATCTGGCGGCAGATTCAGGAGCTGGCCAGCCGCGTGACCGCTCCCCAAAAGCAGGAGGATGTCGTTGCCGCCCTCCGCCGCAGCTTGGTGGGCTGGGGGCAAAGCCTGCAGCAAAACAGCCTGCCGCTGGTGGGGGTGATGGTCATCACTGGCTTCACGGCCTACTGGGGCCGCCGCCGCCGCTACCAGGCCGTGCGCTGGCAGGATGGGGGATGGATCCTCTTGGCCACAGCCGCCAATGGAGTGGTGATGGGATCCCTGTGGCAGCCGCCCCCAGAATGGCCCACCTGGATGGTCGGGATCCTGCTGCCAAGTCTGGCCTTTGCCGGGATGCGCTGGATCCCGGCGGCCCTGCCCAAGTCCCAGCAGCGCCGCCAGGCCATCTCAAGGCTCTATTTGCAACTGCGAGATCTCTTGACGGCGGCGGGGATCCCAGCCCACCTAGGCCCTGAGGCCTGCCTGGAACACCTGCGCCAGTCCAACTTGCCCCGGGTTGAGCTGGCCATCCAGTTCCTGCAGCGCTACCTGGAGGTGCGCTTTGGCGGGATCCCTTTGCAACCTGGAGAACTGCAGCGTTGGCAACAATACCTCAGACAGCTTAGGCAGGCCTGGCGATTCACCTCTGCCCCCCAAAGCGCTGCTTGATCTGGAACGGCCCAAGCAGCCTTGACGTTATGGGATGGTTAAGAGATAGTTAACAGTAGGTGCAGAGCGCACAATCTACCCTGGGCAATCCAGAACAGCAGCCGTTCCTGCAGGCGAGTTCTGCTTGCAGGGGCAGTTGGGCTCTTGCTAGGTCGTCAAGGCTGTGTTACTTTTCTTAACGTCCAGCCTTGAACAAGCAAGGGCATGCTCACTATGCGTAACCATTCTTTGAGGGCAGCTGTGGCCGCGACACTGTGCCTGCTGTCCTCTTCGCTTTTTTCCTCCGGCCTGGCCCAGGCGGCGCCCAAGCCGACTGGCAACGGGGCGATCTTTTTCCACCCCGATGGCACTTCGGCCTCCCACTGGGACATCACGCGCATTCTCCACTACGGCCCCGATGGCTTTCTGAACTGGGATCGTCTCCCCGTGATTGCCCCCTATCGCGGGCACCATCTCGACCAGCTTGGGGGAACTTCCAACGGCGGAGCGGTGACCCATGCCACAGGAACTCGTGTCCACGCCAAGAGCTTTGGGTTGGATCCGGACGGCAAAGAGTACCCCTCTGCCAACGGCACCCTGAACACGATTATGGAGGAAGCAGTGGCGGCGGGCTTGGGCACGGCTCTGGTGCAGTCGGGATCCATCATTGAGCCGGGAACGGCTGCTTTCGTGGCGGAAGTTCCCAAGCGCAGCGACTATGAGGAGATCGCCCTACAAGTGGTGGAGTCGGGGGTGGACATCATCCTGGGGGCCGGTGAGGAATGGCTGCTGCCGGAAGGCGTCCAGGGCCGCTTTGGCCAAGGGAAGCGCAAGGATGGCCGCAACCTGATTGAGGAGGCCAAGAAAAAGGGGTACGCCGTTGTCTACACCCGCGACGAGCTGCTGAAGCTGCCGGCAGATGTCTCCAAGGTTTTGGGGGTGTTCAACGTCGAGGACACCTTCTACGACAAGCCTGAAGAAGAGTTGCGGAAAGAAAACTTGCCCAACTACATCGCCAGCGCCCCCACCATTGCCGAGATGACGCAGTTTGCCCTAGAGCGGATCTCCCGCAATCCCAAGGGCTTCTTCGCCGTCATTGAAGAAGAGGGCACCGACAACATGTGCAACAACCTCAATGCTTCCGGCTGCCTGGAGGCCATGAAGCGGGCCGACGATGCCATCGGGGTGATTCTTGACTTCATCGAGAAGAATCCCAAGACCTTCATGATCACCACCAGCGACAGCAATGCTGGCGGGATGCAGCTGGTGGATGTCGAGTCTGCCGATAATCCTCTGCCGCCCACTGACGAAAGCGGCGCTCCCCTTGACGGGGTGGACGGCACTGGCACAAAGCCCTTCCTCTCCGCTCCGGACAAAAATGGCAAGCGTTTTCCCTTTGGCATCTCCTGGGCCAGCAAGGACGATGTGGGCAGCGGGGTCATTGCTCGCGCGGCGGGCCTGAACGCTCGAGAGCTAGTGCCGGTCACTGGAATCCTGAACACAGACATCTACCGCATCCTCTACTTCGTGCTCTTTGGGGAGCGCATCCCCAGCGAGCTCAAGCCGTAGTCTCAGGCAGCCCGGCCTTGGCTTGGAACTTCTGGGGACGGAGGGGATCCCGGCGATCCCCTTTTTATTTACGCAACGCTGTCGCGAACGCGCCGCTCCAACTCCCCTCTCCCTCAGGGAGAGGGGCCGGGGGTGAGGGAAGTCCTTGCCACCTCCTGTCCAGGAAGGAGTGGATAGGCTGCCTAGTCCGGCTGAGAGCGCCCCTGCTGCACCGCCTGGTAGCGCCGCTTGAACTCCTGCTGCTGCACTTTGTGATCCACGATGGGATCCGGGTAGCCGCAGCGCCGCCGCTCCTGCAGAGCCCAGGATCCCTTGGGATCGTCGCCTACCCACAGCAAAGCGGGGGTATCCAGCCCGGCCAGCTCCGGCAGGTAGCGGCGGATGTACTCCCCTTCCGGGTCGTAGCGGGCCGCCTGGGTGGCCGGGTTGAAGATGCGCAGCGGCCTGGGATCCGTGCCCACACCAGCGCTCCACTGCCAGCCGCCGTTGTTGGCAGCCAGATCCCCGTCTACAAGCTTTTGCATGAAGTAGCGCTCCCCCCAGCGCCAGTCGATGAGGAGATCCTTGGTTAAAAAGCTGGCCACGATCATGCGGCAGCGGTTGTGCATCCAGCCGGTCTCGTTGAGCTGGCGCATGGCCGCATCCACAATCGGGTAGCCCGTCTGCCCGGCGCACCAGGCCTGAAACCAATCTTGGCGGTTGTCCCACTCCAGCGCATCAAAAGCGCGCCGATAGGCGCCGCTCTCCACGTGGGGCCAGTGGACCAAAACATGCTTGTAAAACTCGCGCCAGCACAGCTCCTGCCGCCAAGTCTTCAGGCTGCTCTCGGCCTCTTCGCTGCGCACCTCCGCTTCCACCTCCCGCGTGGCCTGCCACACCTGGCGAATGCCGATGGTTCCCCAGCACAGGTGGGGGCTGAGGAGAGAGGTGCCCTGTTCAGCCGGGAAATTGCGGGCCCGCTCGTAGTCGAAAATGCGCAGGCCCTGACAAAAATCCTCCAGAAGACCCTGAGCCACGCTCTCCCCCGCTGCCGGGATCCGCTGCTCACAGACAAACCCCAGATCCGCCAAGCTGGGCAGAGGTTGGGCTTTCAGGCTTGACACCGACTGCAGACTCTTTGGGATGGGGAAGGGATCCGGCTTGGGCAAGCTAGACCAGCGGCGCCAGAAAGGGGTAAAAACCGAGTAGGGCTCCCCCGCCTGGGTCAACACTTCCCCTGGCCCGTGCAGCAGCATATCTTGGTAAGAAAAAGACGGGATCCCAGCTTCCGCCAAGCTGGCCCGCACCCGACTCTCCTGCTGCCGAGCCCAGGGATCCAGATCCTCGTTCCAAAACACGGCCTGCGCTCCCAGCTCGGCGGCCAACTGCCGCAGCTCCACGGCTGGATCTCCCCGCCGCCACAGGAGTGGGATCCCCATCTGGGCGTAGCGTTCCTGCAGCTCCTGTAACGCCTGGAGGAGAAACGCCACCCTGGCTGGGGCCATATCCGCCCGCTGCAAGACCTGCGGGTCGAAAACGAAAACCGGCACCACCTGGGAGCTGCGCTGCGCCGCCGCGTGGAGGGCTGTGTTGTCCGCCAGCCGCAGATCGCGGCGATGCCAGAGGAGAACCGGGGAAGTCATAGGAGGCCAAGCAACCGGATCCCATCTTGGCCGCTTTTTCTTCCTCTCTTCAACCCCAGGCTGCCGGCAGAGGTGGGCAAATGATGTCTATTCCCCCAACAGACGTCCAGGGCAGGGACAACAGCGCTCGTCAAGGTTTCGCTGGCCATCGCTGGAGCCCATGGCGTAAGCTGTATCTCCCGGCCTCACCACCAACTGAGTCAGCTTGAGGGCAAGTAGCGGATCGAGCGGCTCCGGTACATTAAGTAGGAACTGCTCAACGGAGCGCCGCAGCGCCTCTGGCGTCTTGCTCATCACGTCTCCATCCATCCATCGATGGCTTTAGCTAATCCGCCGTTCGCGCTAGCGGGACGTAGTCCTGGAAGCCCCGC